>JAAYPD010000231.1 GCA_012520015.1 Methanomicrobiales archaeon | reverse complement strand
GTCCGTTTATCGTCGATATTTTTGTGACCATGCTTGAAAGAGGGGGCTATTCAGTTTACTCTGCAAATAGCGGCCCTGAAGGTATTGACCTGTTAAAAACCGTAACGCCTGACCTGATCCTGCTTGATATCATGATGGAACCGATGGACGGGTGGGAGACCCTTGTTGCTATCAAACAGAACCTTGAAACAAAGGACATCCCGGTCATGATGCTTACGGCAAAGCAGCTGACTCCGCAGGAAGCCCAGGAATATGGTATGTACATCGAGGACTATATCTTAAAACCAGTCACCCATTCTGAGTTATATGCAGCTATTGAAGGCGTCATAAGCCGGCGCAGGCAGGTAGCCGAAGATATGACAAAAGCCAGAGAGGGCGGGTTTGAGGACGCTCTTATCAATGAATATGGCAGGCTTGTAAAAAGCACGGAGATTACAAAAAGGCTGCTCAAACTGCTTTCATCCACTTATGATCTCTCTGATCCATCGATGAAATTCTCAGATGATATCAATATCGCAATAAAAAGCATGGAAACAAATATGAAGTTTCAGGAGCAGCGCCTGATCCAGATCCGCGAGATCTTTTCAGGAGCTGTCTGATAACCTTTTTTAACTCCCCCTGTCCCACTTGTCTCCCACAGTATGAAGTAAGAACACGAGCTAACCTTTTCTTCTATGTTCGATCTCGTGTGCATCGGGTGTGGTGCAAAATACCGTTCCGACGCCGTGATATACACCTGCAGTAAATGCGGGCACCTTCTTGAGGTCAGTTATGACCTTGCAAATATCAATATTACAAGGAAGGAATGGTTGTCACGTCCTATTTCGGTGTGGAGATATCGTGAACTGCTTCCCGTTTCAGGTGAGCCGGTTACTCTTCAGGAAGGAGGAACACCCCTTTATCACCTGAAAAGAATCGGAGAGGAACTTGGAATTAAGGAATTGTATGCAAAACACGAAGGGATGAACCCCACCGGATCGTTCAAGGACCGTGGCATGACGGTTGGTGTTTCAATGGCCCTTCAGCTTGGGATGAGATCGGTGGCCTGCGCAAGTACAGGAAATACATCTGCGTCACTTGCAGCATATGGGGCCAAAGCAGGTATCCCGGTTGTTGTCCTGCTTCCAGCCGGAAAGGTTGCACTTGGAAAGGTAGCCCAGGCATTAATGCACGGGGCAAAGGTCATCTCCATCAATGGTAACTTTGACAGGGCGCTGGAGATGGTCAGGGATCTCTGCGAGACAAAAGGGATATACCTCCTCAATTCTGTAAACCCATACAGGCTTGAAGGGAAGAAGACCATCGGGTTTGAGACGATAGACCAGCTGAATGGGGAAGTCCCTGATCGCATGGTACTGCCGGTAGGAAATGCCGGCAATATCTCTGCAGTATACAAAGGACTGCTTGAACTTTCAGAACTCGGGTTTGTTGACAAGGTGCCGATGATGACAGGGATCCAGGCAGAAGGTTCCCAACCGGTTGTAAAAGCAATAAAGCAGAACCTTCCAGAGGTAATCCCGGAAGAATCACCTGAAACGGTGGCAACTGCCATAAGGATAGGAGCTCCGGTCAATGCAGAGAAGGTTATCAGGGCAATCAGGATGAGCAGAGGTACTGCAGACTTTGTCACCGATGAAGAGATACTGGCAATGCAACAGGACCTCGCGCAAAAAGAAGGCATCGGAGTCGAACCCGCATCGGCTGCATCGGTTGCCGGCGTGAAAAAACTGGCAGATGCCGGGGTCATCGATCGTGACGAGAGGATTGTATGCGTGGTTACAGGCCACCTGCTAAAGGATCCTGAAACAGTAATAAAACAATGTGCTCCACCGATCGCATGCGACGCCACTTTAGAATCGCTGCTTGCTGCATTACAGCTCTGATACTGTGCATGATCCCTGTTTCAGGGATCTCCTTCTCGGCCACGCTGGACGATGAAGGATATAGGTATTATGCTACAGTTCTTGTCAATGAGACCGGCAGGTACGATCTCATCCAGCCTGGGATGGTTGGTGAGCGCATACCATTACAGCCGATAAATCTCACGGTAAGAAATGAGACCAGCAGTCTTGAGATCACTCCTGACCGTGGAGAGCTGAAATTCCCAAAAGGAAATTATTCAATCTCCTATTAGTCGGCGGTGACTTCAAACACCATTCATCTTCTCTTTACAGAACCGGCAGACGTGTCATTTACCCTTCCACATCCGTTCATGATAACCAATCCCCTGCTTACATCCCTTCAGCCTTCAGGATCAGTAATAGAAGAAGGGAATAATACTACCAGGATCTCCTGGACGAAAGTGCGCTCTGTGGAGATAAGATATTATGATGAAGGACAGGAACACCTGCTCTTTTTATTTGCACAATTCTGGCTTATTTTTGCCGTCGTGCTGTTAATCCCGTTCTTTCTTGGAAGGAGCAATTAGCGCACAATTCCATCCCTGGCTGAAGACCGGATCACTAAACCCGGGGATGGTGCCACAATTTCGGTGGGAACACGTGCGGCACCTCGCCGAAGTACACCCATAAAGTGCTATCAGGCTGGCTGTAACCCATGTAATTAACAATGGTGAAGTAAAAATGCCCTGAAATTACATATTTTTTTGAGCGAAAATATTTGCAATTATACGAAATTTTGAAAAACCTCCTGCAAATTTTCCTTTTTATTGAGATCGTGATGAGTAAAAATGCCAATATTCCCGCGCAAGCCCTAAAACGGATTTGAAATGATTTATTTCGATTATACGCAGAGATCAAAAACCAGAATTTGCCGTGATTTTAAATTTCAAGGATAAATCGATATTTTTTCATTAAAATTGTTTTAAATCGCCTAAATTTTTTTTTAAGGTTCAATTATGGGTTATTCTAAATTCAGGCACTTTTGCTCATAGTAAACCTTAAATCCTCAGGGATACACGTGAATGAGTCAAAAGGAGATACACCATGATAGACATACTTGTTCCAACCAGGGAAGGAATCGCAACCGCACCAGCAAAATCAGATCAGGAGATTATGGAGGAGTTTAAATCCAGAAACGCCTGGGGTCTTTATGCCAGTGTTGACCTGAAGAATTGCAACCCTGAGACCATCAGAGATGCAGGTAAGATCAGGGATTTTGTCATCCAGCTCTGTGACCTTATTAAGATGAAGCGGTTTGGAGAACCACAGATAATCAACTTTGGTCCATGTGAACGCGTTGCAGGCTATTCCATGACCCAGCTGATCGAGACTTCACTTATCAGTGCACACTTTGCAAACGAAACCAACTCTGCATACCTTGACATCTTCTCATGCAAGGAATATGCACCGCAACTCACCGCAGAATTCTGCAGGGAATTCTTTGGTGCAGACAAGATGACTGTCCACATTGCATTCCGGGACTAAAACCCTCAATACCCTTTTCTTTTATTTTGTTTTAAAACCTGCCGGTTTGATCTTTGAAAAAAGTTATGCTGCCAGTACAGCCCTGGCAACTTTCTCACCAAATCCTGCGGCAGCAAGTGGGCCGTTTGCCGTAATTACCTTCCCGTCGGTGACGATGGGTTCGGGCTTATATGTGGCACCACCTTCTCTTAACTGCTCGATAGCGGCATCATCATTCCATACAGTTGCCTGTTTTTCTTTTAGTACCCCCGCCTTTGCAAGAACAACTGACGAGAGACAGATGGCAGATACAACCTTTCCAGCGGCATAAAACTCTTTTACAAGGGCCTGGAGCGGGACGCTGTTCCACAGGTGATCTGGAGAGCCGCCGCCACCAACTATCAGTATTCCACCGTACCTGTTTATTCCCGCCTGGGTGATATCCTGCACGGTCTTTTCAATAAGTATCTTCCCGCCCAGCATCCCGACTGCAAGGCCGGTCTGTGTTGAGATTATATCATACCCGATTCCGGCCTTCTCAAGATACTTTATAGGCTCAGAAAGTTCCTCGTCCCGAAACTTTACCGGGGCAATAACTATCAGCACTCTTTTCTCTTCTGGCATGCTCTTCACTGAAGGGAAGTCTTCGCACTAATTTATAAATGTATGGTTTGAAAAAAGTGGCAGATTGTTGTTTTAGTAAATTGCTTCTGAACCAATCAGTGTGAATTTATGATGAAGGAGCAGACGTACCGCCTCTTCAACCTGGTCAACACGTAAGATGAGGACAGCCCTGCTTTTACCAGAAAAAGCGTAGGAATATTCGATGTTTATCTCTGCCTCGCTAAGCTTTGATGCAATCTCAAAGAGACCCCCGGGTTCATCCTTCATCTCAACCGCAATGACATGGGTAAATGCAACATTAAAACCCAGTGAAGTTAGTTTTTCATATGCAATATCAGGTTTGTCTACAAGCGCCCTGATAACACCAAAACCATCAGCTTCTGCTATTGAAAAAGCAAGTATATTTACATCTTCTTCCTGGCATGCCCTGGCCATTGCAGCAAGCCTGCCGGGTTTATTCTCAGAAAAAACCGAGATCTGACGGATCATATAATGCTCACAACTCATTTAAATCAACCTCTTGTCAATCACACGTTTAGCTTTGCCTTCAAACCTGGGAAGGGTTCCAGGTTCGGTCAGTTCCACGGAGACCTGCACATTTAATGAACTCTTCAGAACCTTTTCGACATGCTGCCTGATCCTCATGAGATCTGATATTTTATCTGAAAAGGCTTCCCTGGCAAGTTCAACCCTCACAAGCATATCATCAAGAGCCCCTTTCCGGTCAACCTCTATCATGAAATGCTCGGCAACCTCAGGTATTCCAAGAAGGGCATGTTCTATCTGGCTTGGGAAGACATTGATCCCACGGATGATAAGCATATCATCAACCCTGCCCGAGAGCCTCTCAAGCCTTGGATGTGTTCTTCCACAGGGGCACGGATCATCTTTGATCGCCGTAATATCTCCTGTCCTGTACCTGATGATCGGAAGAGCATCCTTTTGAAGCATGGTAACAACAAGTTCACCACGCTCCCCTGGCGGGAGGGGTTCCTGTGAGTCAGGATCAAGGATCTCAGGGTAGATAAGGTCAGACCATACATGAAAACCCTGCTTACACTCGCATTCGCAAAATAACGGACCGGAGAGTTCACTGGTGCCATAGATATCATAAGCATCGACCCCAAGGCTTTCCCTTATCCTTGATCTCATCTGCTCGCTCCAGGGTTCGGCACCAACGATGGCTTTTCGAAGTAAAGTATCATTTTTTATCGAAACACCCATCTTCTCTGCTACTTCTCCCATATGAAGAAGGTAAGATGGCGTGCAGGCAATTGCAGTCACCCGTAAATCCTGCATCAGTTCTATCTGCCGTTTAGTATTCCCGATTGAGGTTGGAAGGACGGTTGCACCAATACGTTCGGCACCATAATGAAGTCCAAGACCTCCAGTAAAAAGACCATATCCATAGCTGACCTGTATTATAT
>JAAYPD010000018.1 GCA_012520015.1 Methanomicrobiales archaeon | reverse complement strand
GTACCCGGTGAAACCTTGTACAGATATCCTGCCATCCGGTAGAGATCAGTGTTTTTCCCTCGATGTCAATGATGCCCACTCCGATATTCGTAAGCGAGTAAAAATGATCCATGAGCTGTTGAATCTCCGCAACATCGATAATATCTGAAAGGCTGAGGGTTCCAATGTCACCTTCTGGCGATAATATTGTGTCTAATTTCCTCTTCAGCTCAGATTTTGCCTGTATAAGTTCCTTTTCAGCTTCTTTTTGTCTTGTGATGTCGGTTGCAACCTGAAGATGAACAAGTCTTCCATCACTCCACCTGATAACCCGGTCCCTGCAGTCATACCATCGCCCATTTCTTGAATTTTTCCTTTCGCTCTGATACACACCTGTAGGTCCTGATTCATCCATAAGCAGGTGATTGGTGCAGAATGAACATGGAGAGTCCTGGTCCTTTTCAATTACCTGGTAACATTTTTTACCTGCTATGTCACCAAAGAGGTTTCTGCCAAGTTTATTTATATAGAGCATCTCATAAGTTTTTAGATCTGACACAAAAATGTAAGCGTCAACACTGTCAAGGATGGTAAAGAGTTCAGCTTCAATTTCATATATACGAAGCCTGGTAGAAAGGGACGATCTCTCTGAATAAGTGCCTGTTCTAACAAGTTCTCCTTCTTCCTTGCTGCCAGGTTCATTCCATCCACCCCTATCCTGCAAAGCCTGGTGCGTATAGGGTGAAGTGATGATATTGTAGTTTTTCCTTAGCATCTGCAGGATCTTATCTGATTCCATCCATCTGCGGTCAAGATTTGTAACGATATCATCGATCCTCTGAACTTCGGTCGCTATCTTTTCTGCAACATCACAGTTCTCCGCCATCTCGGTATAGGAGAGGATGAGGGTTAGTGGATTTCTAATCTGGTCATTTAACACCGACAGCTGTGCAAGATTTTTCTGAATCTGATTCACAGTTGCTTTATTTTCAAGTTCAAGTCTTTTCCTCAGAGTGATATCTCTTCCTTGCGCTATTGTTGCAACCGGATCTTCTCCTTTTGCATCATAAATTGTTGAGATATTCCAGAGTACAGATCTTGCTGTGCCATCTTTATGCAGGATTGGTATCTCTACGGTATCAAGTCTGACTCCTGCACTGGTGGTTTTTAAAAGACGCATTGAATATTCCACCTTTTCTGGCGGAATCAGTGTTGAAAATGACTTCCCAAGGACTTCCTCTGATGTTCTTCCAAGCAGGTTCTCACATGAGTGATTTAGACGGGTTATCGAGTAGTCCGGGTCCCAGACAATTATTGGAACATTTGCATAATTAATCAGGTTTTCAAGATATGTTGTCGTCTGCCTGAGATGTTCCTCGGCGGATGCAAGTGCATTGAACTGGAACCTGAGTTCTTCTTCAGATCCGGCAAGTTGTTCATAAGCTGCATTTAACTGTTCATTATTCTGACTGAGCTGGTCTATCAGTCGTTCCCGTTCTTCATAAGCTTCAAACCTTTCTGTCACATCATTGTAAATGACGACAACCTGACCGCTTGGAAGCCTGAACAGGAGGTTTTCATACATTCTTCCATTGTTACCTCCCGGGTATTTCTTTGGAGGATAATAGATAGTTTCCCCGGTCTGCCAGACTTTTTGAAAGACAGAAACAAGTCCGAATTTATCAATTTCCGGCCTGATTGAGGTTATTGGTCTTCCAACTATCTCTTCCCTTAAGACACCTTCTATCTTCAAACCAGACGGGTTAAAGTCGGTGACAATGTAGTCACTTCCATGAGATCCATCATTTAAAACAGAATAGATCACACAGCCACTGGGCATATTATCAAAGATTCCTTTAAACAGGGCTTCGCTCTCGAAAAGAGCCTCTTTAATCTCCATCTGTTTGAGATAATAACGCTCATTCTCTTTTTGCCGAAGTATGAACAGTCCTCCACCGGTGGCAATAAGCAGAATGATTACAATTATTACAAGATCTGTTGTCCTGGCGGTAAGAAAAGCAAATACTTCCTCTACATTCACCCTGGCGATAAGGTACCATGGACTGCCAGGAACATTTCGGATATACGCAATGACCGGAACACCCTGGTAATCCATCCCTTCCACGATCCCTTCATCTCCAAGCACAGCCATTACCGGGGGCCTGGCGGTCTGGTTTAAAGGAACGTGGTAGGATAGGGCAATCTCTTCCCTGAACCTGAGTTTATTCAGGTAAAGGACAGAGTCGCCCTCTTTTCTAACCAGTAACGTCTCTGCACTTTCAGAATCAGTTGGCCATTGTGAGATAAAAGGACAGAGATATTCGTCTGGATTTATCTGCATTCCAACGATACCAACAGGCCGTCGATTGTTCCTTCATCAAGCACAGGAATAAGTATGGTGAGATAGATCTGGTCATCCAGGTCATCACGGTAAAAATCAATAAATTCTATCTGGCCTGTCCTGGCAACAATCGGAAGATGCTCCCTGACAACAGATGAAATATTTTGTGAGTAGTCCGGGACACTGATTATTACTTCCCCGTCAGGATGAAATAAACAGACCCGGCTGTAATGATAATTTTTTTGGATGTTATTAAGCCAGGAATGAAGTTCTGCCCTGGTGTTATTATCTTCAGGGTTATCCTGGTACTCCTTTACGAGAGATGAAAATGCAGGATTTTCATATAAAAGCCTGGCATCACCCAACCGCTCATTTCGCCACCTGACAAGTTCATCAACTTTTAAATCTCCAACGCTACGTAACTGTTCCTCTACTCCAAAGCGGTACTCCTTTTCATAACCGCAATAATAAAGGTACCCGGTGATGATAATGCCAGCAGCAAGGACTAAAAAGATCAGGATCTGGTATATTAAAGTCAGTCTTTCCTGCGTCAGGAGGTTTTTGCTTTTGAATATTTGAAGCATGAATGGATAATTAACCTATTTTCCCTTCTTTCAAGTGGTTTTTCTTTTCAAATGTAATTTTTATGAGTTATATGAATTATCCCTCTACCTTGATGCTTATAAAAGTTTCATGCCTGAAGAAATATGGGAAATTCGGAGATTTCAAACTTTATTTTGCGCCTGACATCGATAAAAATGGCATTTGCATACATATACCGGATTGATCGGGTTGTGAATTAACATAGTAATTAGGCATGCGAGAAAAATTTTGTTGTGAAGATTTCTTGTTTTTATAAATTTTTAATAATAGTTTGCCACAGGTATTATATATGTTCGGTCCATATCATCACACAAGACCTTTCATGGGATTGATTCTTAGAGGGGTGTTTTTATTTATTATTTCCCTGTAAGGCCTGTAACATAGGGTGATAATCCATGAAATTACTGGATGACTTAAAGATAGGGACAAAATTAATCGGTGGTTTTCTCATTATCGCCGCCATTGTAGGTATCGTGGCCATCATCGGTTATGTAAACATGGGGACTATCAATGATGGGATCTCGGTTATCTACAATAACCATTTGATCCCCCTTGACGAGGTTGGAGATGCTGAATCTTCTCTTTATCTTATCAGGGGTGATCTATACAAGTACGTCAGTATTCCTGAGCACCGGGACCAGATCAGAAAAGATGTGGAAGAAGGGTTTGCCAATGTTGAGGCAAAACTGGATGGCTTTCGGGCAAATGTAGATACAGATGCAGAAAAGGAAGCTACCCAGGTTTTTGACAAACACTGGGTAAATTACAAAGCCATTGTACTTGAGCACCTTGCGATGGCTGACCAGGGAAGAGAAAAAGAAGTGCTTAATTCTCTTGAAGCAGGGGCTTTAACCGAAGCAAGAAAGGGCACAAGCAATGCTCTTGCAGATCTGATAAAGCTTCAGCGTTCTGAAGCAGAGAGAATAAAAAATGAAGCGGATATAACATTTGGAAACTCTGTTCTAATATTAGCTATCATCGGTATCATCGGCGTGGTTTTGGCAATAGTCTTCGGGGTGGCCATCAGCCGGAGTATTACTGTTCCATTAAACAGGGTCGTGGAGGTTCTCTCTGACATGAGTGGAGGGTATCTGAAGAACCGGCTCGCCTTTACCAGGAAGGACGAAATAGGAGATATGTCCCAGAGCATGGATTCGTTTTCTGAGGCCCTTCAGAACAATGTTGTCGGAGGCATGAACATGATTGCAGCAGGGAACCTTAACCTTGGTGAGGAGCTTGGAGCACGTGATGAAAGGGATGAGATAGCCCCTGCCCTTGTAAAGATGGTAACCGTTCTTCGTGACCTTGTGGATGAGACCGTCCGTCTTGGGAATGGCGCGGCTGAAGGGGATTTGAGTGTTCGTGGCGACCTGACCAGGTTTGACGGGGGATTTCGTCAGATTGTGGAAGGGATAAACAAGACACTTGATGCCATCGTTATCCCGGTAAATGAAGCCATGCGTCTGTCAGAATCTTATTCAAAAGGTATCTACACAGATCGGACCAATGAATCTCTTATCCTTAAAGGAGATTTTGCCAGGTTCAAAGATGCTATGGACCAGATTGGTATTGGTGGATCTGCTGCAATCGGTCATGTTATAAAAGAAGTTGATAACCTTACCGCCGAGATGGAAGAGACAAATGCCAGTGCTGAAGAGGTTACAAGTACTGTATCTACCTGAGTAGCGCTTTTCATTCCCCTACGGCTCAAGTGAAAACTTGAATTTTAGATTATTTTAATTGAATTGCTGTAAAACATCAAAAGCTTAATTTGTTTGTAG
>JAAYPD010000230.1 GCA_012520015.1 Methanomicrobiales archaeon | reverse complement strand
TAACCTTAACTGGCTGATTAGTTGTGGTTTGATAACCAATCATTGGATCAGCTATGAAATTGGCATATAAACCAGTTACATCCACCTGTTTCATCTCCGATTTATCAATGTCATGAGTCAGGTTCTGTGTAGTCAGGGTAATATTATACAGCCCAGGTAAATAAAAGATATGAGTTGGATCTTTTCCTGTATCATTTGCAGATCCATCATCAAAGCTCCAGTTGAATACATCAGGTATACTTTCTCCGGTCTTTGTTTTGTTGACAGAAAATGAATAAGTTACCGGGAACGGCTGTTTTGCCGGTGGAGGACAACTTCCCTCTGAGCTGAAGGAGAAATTCGCAGATATCGGCATATATGCATTAACATAATGTGTCCGGGATGTCAGATTGCTATCCCAGGGACTGCTCGCATTCAGGGAGACAGTATACAAGCCAGGATTTGAATAAACGATCGATTCGGGATGTTCCACCAAACTTTTTCTCCCATCACCAAAGCTCCAGTTCCACCCATCGATATCATCCCCGGTAGAATTGTTAAAGAAGTTTAGTACCAATGGGACCTGACCTTTCGCCTGACCATTGAAATCACTGATGTTTGTGCTGAAATTGGTAATTATTCGCTGCTTTGCAGTGATAGTGAAAACGTTTGAAGTGGAATTATTTACCCATCCATACTTATATTGATAAAGATCATCACCACTTGCATCGTACGAAGTGTTCCAGACCGTGTGATTGACCTGAAATGTACCTGCACTTGAAAAAGTTAACTGTCCGGGATTTCCAGTTGTGTTATTGGTGCCATACTGCCATTCCCATTTGTCAGGCCCCCCGGTGAAATTATCACTATAAAATTTTACCGTTAATGGCAGGACACCGGTAGTGGGCGTAATATTTGTAAAGTTAGCAACAACAGGTAAATATGCAGTAATATAACCAAAAGGATTAGTCTCGATATTATTCACAGGAATCCATGTACTATTTGTTGCATTACATGTCACCCCATATAACCCGGGATGAGATATTGTACATGTATAATTATGTTCAGTTCCAGGAATTATTGATGATTCATCATAAGTACCTTTGTCTCGTTCAAAAATTGTCCATTGATAAGTATCGGGTAATGAAGGAGAAGTACTGGACAGTGATGAAGTGAAATTTATTGAAACTGGACTTGTCACATCAAAAAATGTCTTGTTTGCACTGATACTATAAGTAACAAATTCTTCAGTGTGTAACTCTCCATCTCCAAAAACCGGGCTCACCAGGTTTACCATCAATAATGCCACAAACAGGGCAAATACATAGTATAATGGCCTTTCATGCATGACTTTTAACACTCCCCACGTGGATTAAGCAGGCTTTGGTATTTTTCCAGGTAAGCGCAGACGTCATTACTGACCTGGAACCTGACAACCAGAACCGGCTCTCGATATATAGAAGATCATATTCTTCACATATTATAAATATATTCATATTTTTCTCAACAATTCCCCTTTCACTCTCCCGGAAGATCATGTCTGACCCTGGAAGAAGTAACCCTTACAAGGGAAGTAATTTTCAATAAAAACATTCCATATGTACTATATGGCAGAGCCAGTACGGGTGAAAATGACAACATCCATGGGTGAGATTCTCATCGAGCTTGATGAAGACAAACCCATTACAGCAGGAAATTTTAAAAAACTCGTTGAAACAGGTTTTTATGACGGGATCATCTTTCACCGGGTCATTGATGGATTCATGGTTCAGGCAGGGTGCCCGGAAGGTAAAGGAACAGGTGGCCCAGGCTACACTATCAAAGATGAGTTTGGGAAGAACAACAGAAATGATCGCGGTACACTCTCAATGGCGAACTGCGGGCCAAACACAGGCGGCAGCCAGTTCTTCATTAATGTTGTAAATAATAACTACCTTGATCCAAAACATCCGGTATTTGGGAAAGTGATTAAAGGCATGGAGATAGTGGACGCAATATCCAAGGTAAAAAGAGACAGAAATGACAAACCAAAAGAAGATGTTGTCATCCTGAAAGCGGCAGTCGTCTGAAGATCACTCTTCAGACCCGGCTTTTGTCCTTGAATAGTTCTCAATATACCTGATCTCATCAATTTCTCTGATATTATCAAAGATCGACTGGGTAACGAAGGGTTTCATATTATACCAGGTCTTCCCGGTGTAGTAAATTCCGGGAGGAAGTTTCACAATTGCAGTTGATCCTTCCAGGGTTGTTTCCATTTCAATCCCTGTATACCTCTTGATCAGTCCTGCAACCTTTTCTGTCGCGCTCTCTACAATCCCTTCAATGTGATATGAATATGTCAGGGTCCGGCCTGCAAGTGGGTGGTTAAAATCAACAATGACCCTGTTTCCTATCGTATTAACGACAAAACCGGTTCCTTCATCTGGAATGGTAACCCGCATTCCAATTTCCGGCTTCTTTGAGAAGCTCTTTTTATCATATGAACGAATTAATTCCTGTTCATGCTCTCCAAATGCTTTCTCCGGGGGAATATCAAGAGTCTCCTCAAAACCGGGTTCTTTTCCGATTATTGCTTCATCTAATCCGATAATAACCTGCTGTTTTCCGACACATATCACTTTGGGGGTATAGTCCCCATCTTCTTCAAAGACACCAGCCTCGCGGGCTTTCTGTTCAACAGTCGTGTCAAAGAGTACACCATTTGAATACCCGGTATAGTTCAACCGGATAAAGTCACCTTCTTGTATTGGCATTCCTGATTCCTTAATTAAGTGGCAAACAACATAGATAAAGGATATTGTATATGCTTGAAATTGAGATAAAAGTCAGGGTTTCCACCATTGAAGAGATAAAAAAGCGTATTATTACCATCGGCGGAGAACATTCGGAGACTGTTGTTGAGGAGGATCAGTATTATAATGCCCCTCACCGGGATTTTGAGATTACCGATGAGGCCCTTAGGGTCAGAAGTGCAGGAGGAGGAACCATTCTGACATATAAAGGGCCAAAAAATACTCTTTTAGGTTCAAAGATAAGGGAAGAATGTAATGTCCGGATTGATGACGCGGAGACATTTGATACAATATTAAAAAACCTTGGATTCAGGCCAGTTGCACATGTCCGAAAATTGCGGGAGTATTATGCCTACCAGGACTTTTCAATTGCTCTGGACAAGGTGGATCAACTTGGGGAGTTCGTGGAAATAGAACTTGTCACGGAGAACGATGTGGAAATGGCTGCAAAAAGGGTGGACGAGCTGGCAGAAAAGCTGGGAGTTATCGGAGAGCGTATCAGCATCTCCTACTTAGAGCTCCTTCTTTCTAAACTTTGAGTAATTCTACTTCAATGTCTTTTGACTCTTCACCAAAGTGAATCATGGCACAATTACCCATGGCAGCCGGGCCCGGGTTGACGATCTTAATCCCTTTTTCTTCCACGATTCCACGCTGTTCATGAACATGGGCACAACAGACAAGATCAAACCTGTCAATATACTTCAGGATGCTGGCACTGCCGACATGGTTGCCTCCAATCTCATCCAGGAATCCATGCGGGGGAGCATGACTGATCAGAACATTGTGAACATTCTTCTGCATCCGCCCAACAGAAACCTTCATCAGATCATCGATCTGTTTATCTGTCAGTTCAAATGGAGTTCCAAAAGGTGTGGGATTGGATCCACCAATCCCAACCAGAGATATCCGGCCCAGGTTCATATACGAACCATGGAGATTGACACTGTTACTCTGTTCAAGAGCATCAACAACCTCCTTAGGATCACAATTTCCAGGAACCGAAAAGCTCGGGACATCGATCCGGGAAAAACAGGTCTCAACATCCTTTGCAGTTCCCATATTGGTGATATCCCCTGCGATGAAGACAACATCGGGAGCCAGTTCCATGAAGGATTCAAGCATCCCATATTCTCCGTGCAGATC
>JAAYPD010000229.1 GCA_012520015.1 Methanomicrobiales archaeon | reverse complement strand
CGGTATCTGATCTGCAGGTCATGATGATGGATATCAGGATGATCCCGCTTAACCATATCTTCAACCGGTTTCCGAGGACTGTCCGAGATATTGCTGCAAAGGAAGGTAAAGAGGTTGACTTTGTAGTTGAAGGTGGAGACACTGAACTTGATCGCTCGGTCATGGACGGACTTAATGATCCTCTACTTCATTTGATCAGAAATGCCCTTGATCATGGCATTGAATCTCCTGAAGTAAGGATAGCAAACGGAAAAAATCCAAAAGGCAGGCTTAAGCTCTCTGCATCCAGGGACAAAGACAATGTTATCATTGTCATTGAGGACGACGGAGGGGGAGTAGATGTTGAAAAAATTAAGAGTAAGGCTGTTGAACGTGGCCTTATTACGGAAGAGGTCGCATCGTCCATAAGTGATCAGGATGCATATGATCTCCTCTTCCAACCCGGTTTTTCAACGGCGGAAAAGATAACTGATATTAGTGGTCGTGGAGTCGGACTTGACGTTGTCAGAACCATCATTGCATCATTGCAGGGAACGATAAAACTTGAGTCAGTACCTGGTGAGGGTAGCAGGTTTGAACTGGTTCTTCCACCAACGATGGCTATCGTGATGGTGATGATGATAAGGATCAATGGAAAAAGGTGTGCGATTCCCATCACCAATGTAGCTGAAGTTGCAAGCCTTGCCGCATTTCCAATCCAAAACATCGGAAATGGCGAGGGCCTTCTCATGCGAGACGAGATCATCGTTTTATACAGGCTTGATGATATGTTTGGCCGGTCAAAATCAGAAGAGGTCATCGTCGTTCTTCAGAATGGAAACCGGAAAGGTGCAATCATCGCCGATCTCATAGAAGGTCAGCAGGAGGTTGTGATTAAACCGTTGTCAAAATTTGTCGGAGCCTGCGACGGGGTTAGCGGGGTGACTATCCCGGGTGACGGGGAGGTAGTTCCTGTTCTTGACGTCAAGGCAGTCCTCCGTGAAGGAGTGCAGAAATCCGGAAGAAAAACTGGTGGAACGAAGGTGAAAAAGATGGTAAAAAATGTGGTAACTGATGGAAACCTGGACATCAGTGAACAACAGGCCGATGAGCTGAGGGAACTTGGAAATATTGGTGCTGCCCATGCAGCAACCACCCTTTCAACAATACTTGGTACGATGATCCAGATCAGGGTTCCGGAAATCATCCTTGTGGGCCTGGCAAACCTGCGTAATTATCTTGATGATGTCAGGGCCGCATTAACTGTCTTTAAAATTCAGGGCCAGATTAAAGGAGAAGGTTACCTCATACTCCATATCCCGGAGGATTCCATTATCAGGCTTACCAATATCATGATTGGAATAACAGAGCTTGACAGGGAGATTGATGACATGGACAGGAGTGCAATCAATGAGATAGGAAATATCATGAGTTCTTCTTTCCTTGATGCATGTGCAACACTTTTAAATATTATCATGATCCCCTCTCCTCCATCCATGGTAATTGACATGCCCCACGCGGCACTTGAGTCCATTATTGCGACCCAGGAGATAAAGGAAAACGTTGACGAGGTTGTGCTGTTCAGGACCGAACTGACCTGTGCCACTCATGAGATCAAGGCAAATATCATACTTCTTCCAGGCAAATCCCTGCTTACTGAAATCTTTGCCAGAATGGAAAACGTCATAGCAACATCAGGCTGAATTGGATGGGTGAGATGATTACCGGCAGTAATCAGCGTGAAGTCATCATTATTGGTATTGGTGAATGGAGCACAGGTGATTCAGTAATGACATCCATTGGACTTGGTTCCTGTATTGGTCTTGTTATCCATGACGAAACCCGGAAAATCGGTGGACTTGCACATGTCATGCTTCCAAAGTCCAGTGGAAAGCCGAATGAACGTGCAGGAAAATACGCAGATACAGCTGTTGAAGTACTTCTAAAGGAACTGACTCAAAAGGGAAGTAAGATAAACAATATGAAGGCAAAGCTTGCTGGTGGTGCCTCGATGTTTCAGAATTTTTCAGGAAACCTGAATATTGGGGAGCGAAATGCTGAAGCTCTCAGAGAGATCCTGAAAGAACGGTCCATTCCAATAGTCCGTGAAGACCTTGGGGGTACCATCGGGAGGACAATTACTTATTATCCAAAAGAAGGTGGACGGTTAGTAATCAGACAGGCTGACGGAACAACAAGGGAAATATAAAATTTCAGATTCCAGCTGCCGAGTCCTCAATTATCTTTTCAAGCATTCTGACGATATCAAGAAGAACAGGAGGGTTTGGTAGCATGAATATGTTCAGATTAAGTTCATGCTCGTCACAAATTAATTCTGTCTTAAAAAAGACAATATTGTCATACAGGATATTGCTTTCTTTAATCACCAGGTCAAAAACATTTTTTGGAAGATCGAATAATGCCCTTGGGGGTGATGGAAGCATGATTATTCCCAGTAGTTCTGCCGTACCGTCAAGGAATGCAGACACCATGATGTTACCTATCTCATTGATGGCACTTTCATCCATCTCATTCATCTCCCGACCAGGCTCTTCTGGCATACCAAGCATGATACTGGTCATCTGAATTACTGACTCCTGGGGAACGTGAAGAATAACATATCCAGCTTTTGCCATCTGCCCCTCCATGGTAAATATTACCATGGCAGAAAGATCCTGTTCTATCTGTTTGTTTATCTCATGCAGGTCGACAATGCTAATCTCTGGCACATTAAGCATTATCGGTGTATTTAGCATTGTGGAAAGTGTGGTTGCTGCATGGGATGCTCCAATATTTCCAAGCTCCCGAAGGGCATCCTTCTGGTTATCGTTTAATTCGACCCTGAAGTCCTTGACTGATTTATCTTTCATGGTTGCCGTTAAAGGTGCTGCACCGGTTATTGGTATCTCATCTTCCGGTTGGTTCTTTTCATGTTCTTCTTCAGACTTTCGTTCTTCAGATTGTCCTTCTTCGGGAATTTCATCCTTGTATTGCATCAGGATGCTCATTACCGGATCATCAACGGGTGCCTGTGAGCTTTGTGCCTGTTCTCTTGGTTCTTCCCCTGGTTCTTCCTCTTTCTGTCCGATGTCTTCACTTGAAGGTGCTTCTTCCTCAACTGATGAATACTGTGCAAGGATGGACATTACAATATCTTCGTCTGACCGAGGTTTTTCTGCTTTTGTCGGTTCCTGTGTTTGTTCTTTTTCTCCAGGTCCGACCTCCTCCTTTAATGATTCATTGATGGTTACAGGTGAAGGCTCTTTTTCTCTCGGAGGATGGTACTCTTTAGTGGTTTTCCCAGGATCCGACACAGTCCGACCGTCAAAGCTCTGGCATTTCTCAATATGTTCTTTAGCAACCGGATCTGATGGATAGATATTCAAAGCCTCTTCAAATGCATTGCAGGCAAGTGAGTATTCCCCAAGTTCTTCGTAGGAAAGGCCTATTTTAATAAAAGGTTCGATGAAATCCGGATGAATGGCACTTGCAGACTCAAAATACTGGATTGCGGCATAGAAGTTTTTCTGGTCCATGTGCAGGTTGCCCCACTGCATGTACCTGATGTAAATCTCTTCTTCAGGTCTTGACCGGTACTTTGGGCGGTGCATGTCTGCGTTCAGTCCTGGACGCATAAGCAGGGACAGGTTTTTCCGTGCGACCGGATTATCAGGATCGATATCAAGTGCGGTTGTAAAGCATTTCCTCGCGTGAGAAAATCTACCCATCCTGACATATGTATAACCAAGGTTAATAATCGCTGCAACATTATCCGGATCCTGCATGAATGCTTTCCTGAATAAAAATGATGCCTGATTATAGTCCTTTCTTTCAAGGGCTGATTCTCCCATGCGGAGCATATTCTTAACTTCCCTTCGCAATGTGGCGTCCATGGCAATCATTGAATATAAATTTCCTGAAAAATCATCGGGTATACTGGCTGATAGTAGAGTTATTCATCGTATATATATTATACATTGCCTAATGTCACCTTCCCTTGTCAGCATTACAGGATAAAGACTGCTGCTGCAAGGACGGTCGTCCATTTACCATCAAGGTCACCTTTTTCAGAGGTACATACATGCGAGGTTTGAATAATTTTACCGCTTGCCTTGTAGATCTGTTCACGCTCCTGCCATGCGATGTCAGGATCAAACTCGATCCCAAGTGTGGTAGCAAGCATAGTTGCTGCAAGATCCTCTGCATATTCTCCTGCCTGGTCCTGGCTTTCCCCATATGAGTGATGCTCAGAAAGATATCCATAATGGTTCTTTTCTTCCGGAACGGCAAGACCAATTGCCGCACTCATCAGGCGGTTTGGTTCGTTTGTATCATTCCTTGCCATGACTGCGTAAACAATCTCACCTGGCCTGAGCATTCTTAGTCCCTCTTCTCTTGTGACTTCGATACAATTAGGGGGAAAAATACTCGAGACATTAACGATATTAAAGATCTCAATACCTGCAGATCGAAGTGCAGCTTCGAAGGATGCAAGCCGATCCTTATGCACTCCAACCCCTCCTGTGAAGAAGACTCTCCGCGGAACCATCATCATGTACTCATGAGCTGTATATTATTTTAAAAAAACCTGTTAAGATGTGGTTTTAAAACTCTTTCAGGAATTACACCCGGATTAACTTTGATGAAGGTATGAGATGACAACTTCTCCACTTGTGACCACTTCCGCTTGTACCTTATAATCTTGTCAGACTAACATATGTGGGATATTCACCATGAAGGCAGTGCTCGGACTCGAAAATGGGCGATATTTCTTCGGAGAGGGCTTTGGAGTTGAGGGTGAAACAAGTGGCGAACTTGTGTTTACAACCCAGATGACCGGATACATGGAAGCTCTCACTGATCCGGGTTACCATGGCCAGGTTCTTCTTTTTACCTATCCGTTAATTGGAAATTACGGTGTCGACAGAGAAAATTTTCAAAATCCCCGGGTTTGGGCAGAGGGATGTGTCATTCATGAACTCTGTCGCAAACCCGCACAATCATCTCCCCTCCATACTTTTTTTGAAGAAAATGGACTTATTGGAGTGGCCGGGATCGATACCCGCCATCTGACCATAAGCATACGTGAACAGGGGAATGTACGCGCAGCCCTTCTCACCGGCAGTGATGACTGGGAGTCGGCGGTTGAACTTGCGCAAAAAACACCTGACATCTCCTCCAGGTCACTGATTCCTGATGTAAGCTGCAAAAAACCATGGCATCAGCCAGGAAACGGACCTCGTATTGCTGTACTGGATCTTGGAATCAAGGCAAATATTTTAAGGTCTCTCTCCTCCAGGGGTGGAGATCTTCATGTCTTTCCCCATGATACAGGGGCTGATGAGATCCTTGCCTGCCGCCCTGATGGATTATTTATCAGTAATGGCCCTGGGGATCCGATGCAGGCAAAGGATGCAATTGAGGTTGTCCGTGAGCTGACAGGACAGATCCCGATATTTGGTACCTGCCTGGGAAATCTTGTCTGTGGTCTTTCCCTTGGTGCAGAGTACCGGAAGATGAAATTTGGACACAGGGGATCTAACCAGCCGGTAAGAGGGACTGATGGGCGGATCCTGATAACATCCCAGAATCATGGCTTTGCTATTGATGGCCAGACCCTCCCTGAAGGGTGCCGGATGAATTATGTAAACTGCAATGATGGAACTCTTGAAGGTTTTGAGGATTCTTCTCTTGGGATCTATTGTGTTCAGTTCGTTCCTGAAGCACATATCGGTCCATGTGAGACGGAAAGGGAATATTTTGATAAGATGTTCAGGAGGATGGCCTGATGCCGCGCGACCCTTCCATAAAAAAGGTGCTACTGATAGGTTCCGGGCCTATCCAGATTGGTCAGGCGGCAGAATTTGATTTTTCCGGTTCTCAGGCCTGTCGTGCCCTTCGCGAAGAAGGCGTTTCAGTTGTACTGGTAAATTCAAACCCAGCTACAATCCAGACAGATCCTGACATGGCTGATGTCACCTATGTAGAACCTCTTCAGGCTGATATCATAGCCAAAATTATTAAAAAGGAGAAACCCGATGGTATCCTTTCCGGAATGGGCGGTCAGACCGGGCTTAACCTGACTGCAGAACTTGCAGAGATGGGTGCACTTGACGGGGTAAAAATCCTTGGAACTCCTCTTAAAGCGATTTATGAAGGAGAAGACCGTGAAAAGTTCAGGAGCCTGATGGAGCGGATTGGTGAGCCGGTTCCCCGTTCCGTCATAGTAAGTTCGCTGGATATGCTTGACCATGCAGCATCTGTCGTCGGGTTTCCGGCAATCATCCGCCCTGCTTATACCCTTGGAGGAGCGGGCGGAGGTATTGCATATAATATTGATGAACTAAGGCGGATAGTAGAGCTGGGCCTTGGAAAGTCCCGTATACACCAGGTTCTCATAGAAGAAAGCGTTGCAGGGTGGAAGGAGATTGAGTTTGAGGTCATGAGGGATGCAAATGATACCTGCATCACCATCTGTGGCATGGAAAATGTTGATCCAATGGGCATCCATACCGGCGAAAGCGTGGTTGTGGCACCAATACTCACACTGCGTGATGATGAGTTCCATCTTCTTAGAAATTCCGCCCTTAAGATCATACGTGCCCTTGATGTCCAGGGAGGATGCAATGTCCAGTTTGCATTTAAAGGTGACAAGGAATATCGTGTCATCGAGGTAAATCCCCGCGTGTCACGTTCTTCTGCCCTTGCCTCAAAAGCAACCGGTTATCCTATAGCACGGGTGGCTTCAAAAATTGCCATCGGGCTTGGTCTTGATGAGATTCTTAATACCGTCACGGGAAAGACACCTGCCTCATTTGAACCCTCGATCGATTATGTTGTCGTAAAAGTACCAAGGTGGCCATTTGACAAGTTCAAGACTGCTGACAGGACACTTACAACGGCTATGAAGAGTACTGGCGAAGTGATGGCAATTGGGCGGTGCGTTGAAGAGGCTTTCTTAAAAGCGCTCCGTTCACTTGACACAGATATAACCCGTCACACTATCATCTCTGAACTCAGGATGATCCTGTCAAGGCCCACTGACGAGAGGTTTGGTGCACTTTTCGATGCTCTTCGCCAGGGGATGACCCTGGACCAGGTTGCTGAAATTACCGGGATCACACCCTTCTGGCTTTTAAAGATCCAGAACATCGTTGACGTTGAACGGGCCCTTGCCGCCGGACCTGATGAGGCCATAATTAAAAAAGCCAAACGGTTCGGTTTTACTAACCTTGAGATTGCCCAGTATTCCAATAAGGATGTATTGGAGATAGAATCTCAGGTGGGCCTTCCGGTATACAAGATGGTAGATACTTGTGCTGCTGAATTTCCTGCAAAAACGCCGTACTTCTATTCGACATATGGTGACAAGGTCTGTGAAATAACCCATTCGGATCGGAAAAAAGTCATGATCCTTGGATCAGGACCTATCCGGATCGGACAGGGGATCGAGTTTGATTACTGCACTGTCCATGCGATAAGTGCGCTCAGGGATGACGGCTTTGAAGTTCATGTCGTTAATAATAATCCTGAAACGGTCTCGACTGACTTTGATACCTCCGACCGTCTGTTCTTTGAGCCTATGACTCTTGAGGATGTCTCACACATCCTTCAGAAAGATGATTATCATGGGATAATGGTTCAGTTTGGCGGACAGAATGCTGTAAACCTTGCAGTTCCACTGAAGAATGAGATTGAAAGGTTAAATCTTAAGACCCGTATTCTTGGAACTACTCCTGATGCGATGGATATGGCTGAGGATCGTGACAGGTTCAGCACGCTGCTTGACTCCCTGGCTATTCCGACTCCTCCTAATGGTTCTGCTTATAGTGAACAGGAGGCATATGCCACGGCCAGGCGTATAGGATATCCTGTCCTTGTCCGTCCTTCATATGTTCTTGGAGGGCGTGCCATGGAGATTGTGCATGATGACACAGAGCTTGCCACGTACATGCATGAGGCTGTTCGTGTCTCAAAGAGCCATCCTGTTCTCATCGACAGGTTCCTGCAGAACGCTATTGAACTTGACGTGGATGCAGTCTGCGACGGAACTGATGTTCTTATTGGTGGTATCATGGAACATATCGAGACCGCCGGTGTTCACTCTGGTGACTCTGCATGCGTGATCCCGCCCCAATCCCTCTCTCCAGGGATTCTGGCAGATGTCAGGGAATATACAAGAAAGATAGCTCTTGGTCTTGGAGTAATCGGGCTTGTCAACATTCAGTTTGCAGTGCAGGGTAGCACAGTATTTGTTCTTGAAGCAAACCCGCGTGCCAGCAGGACTGTTCCATTTGTGGCAAAGGCTGTAGGCATCCCGCTTGCAAAGATTGCTGCGCGTGTGATGATGGGCACTAAGCTATCTGATATCCCATATAGGGAGGTGGAAGTGTCGCATGTTGCGGTCAAGGAGGTGCTGCTTCCTTTTAACAAGCTTCCCGGTGTAGATACGGTATTAGGTCCAGAAATGAAATCCACCGGAGAAGTCATGGGAATTGACTATGATTTTGGCCGGGCATATTACAAAGCCTGTGTAGCCGCTCATAATCGGCTTCCAAAGTCTGGAAATGTCTTCATATCGGTGACTGATGACCTGAAAGACCAGATCCTGCCGGTAGCAAAAACATTTAGTGAAAATGGTCTCTCCATTTATGCAACATCCGGAACGGTCGAATATTTTGCTGAGCATGGTGTCATGGCTAACCTTGTCAGAAAGATAGCAGAAGGGTCTCCAAATGTGCTTGACATGCTTAGGGCAGGGGAGATAAGCCTCATCATCAATAACTTTGCTGATAAACAGTCAAGACATGATCATCAGCAGATAATGCGGGTTGCAGTAGATTATGCAACCCCGTACATCACCACCCTTCAGGCAGCAGTTGCAGCCGCAGAAGCAATCAATTCGGTCAGGGAGGAGAACCTGACGATTGAGTCCCTTCAGCATTATATTGGTAGTTGATTAGCTCATAATAACCCATCCAAATTTTTTTGTTGCAGTTTTTTCATCACCTGGCGCAAATAATACAAATGATTATAGTTCAATGCCATGTACCTGTAATGATTCAGGAAAAATTTGCATTATACTATATTCTAAATTCTTGTGCATTGCATATTAACCGGTGAATTTTCCATGGGTAAAGGAACTGTAGTACTAGCTTATTCCGGCGGTCTTGATACGTCGATCTGTATTCCTCTTTTAAAAGAAGAGTATGGATATGACAGAGTTGTAACGGTCGCTGCTGATGTCGGTCAGCGAAAAGAAGAGATAGCCATTGCCGAAGAGAAAGGGAAAAAATTTGCAGACAAGCACTATACCCTGGACCTTATTGATGAGTTTGTTGACCGGTGCCTGATGCCCTCGATAAAGGCCAATGGTCTTTACGAAGGGTACCCAATGGGCACATCCCTGGCCCGTCCTGTTATCGCCGAGGCTGTCGTTGAGATTGCCAAAAAGGAAGGAGCGACGGCAGTTGCACACGGATGTACCGGAAAAGGCAATGACCAGCTGAGGTTTGATGTGGTCTTTCGTGCCGCCGGTCTTGATGTCATAGCTCCTATCCGTGAACGTAACATGACAAGAGAGTGGGAGATAAGTTACGCAGAGGAGCATGGGATTCCTGTTCCGGTTGACAAAGAAAAACCATGGTCAATGGATGAAAATCTCTGGAGCCGCTCTATTGAAGGCGGTAAACTGGAAGATCCTGCTTTTCATCCACCTGAGGAGATTTATGCCTGGACGGTCTCACCACTTAAAGCACCCGATGAACCACTTTTACTTACAATTACATTTGAAGCAGGTATTCCCGTGGCCCTTGATGGGAAGAGGATGAAAGGTGCTGACCTTATCAGCAGGGTGAACCAGATTGCTGGAAGTCATGGCATAGGCAGAAACGACATGATGGAAAACCGGGTGCTTGGTATCAAGGCAAGAGAGGTTTACGAACACCCTGCTGCCAATGTGCTTATGACTGCCCACGCCGATCTTGAACGACTGGTGCTTACCCGCGAAGAATATGCATTCAAGCAGGGCGTCGATGCCAAATGGGCGCAACTGGCTTATTATGGATTGATTTACGAACCATTGTGGGATGCCCTCAATGCCTTTATTGATACCACGCAGAAACGAGTGAATGGGACAGTTGATCTTCGCCTGTACAAGGGGTCGGTTACTGTGCTTGGTCGTTTCTCACCAGATTCGTTCTATTCGATAGATGCTGCATCTTTTGATTCAACAACTATTGACCAGACTGATGCCATCGGGTTTTCCATGTACTATGGCCTTCAGGCACGTATGGTTAGAAAGAAACTGAATAAATAAAACAGATCCCTTTTTTAGCGAATCAGTATACATTTTTAAAAAAATTACGTCCCGGCTGGGACTTGAACCCAGGTCAAAAGCTCCGCAGGCTTCTAGGATATCCTCTACCCTACCGGGACAAGCTGTGCCTGTATATGTTAATGTTCATCAGATATGAAGATATTCATAGCTCACTTTTTGTCTTCATGTGTAATCTTACGATCATCCCGATGGTCTCATTCTCAAAGTCCCTGATAGAAGTTGACTGAATTACAACATGCCTGAATGTATCATCTCTCATTTTTACTGCAATATGTTGCCTGACACCAAGCACCAGGCTTTCCCTGATAACATCATGGAATGTATCATTAAATATCGTATTTTGCCTGGTATCATAAAAGGTAAGATATTTTCCGATAGGTTGTAATATTACATCATTACGATGAACGTTCAAAATATGTTCACCATATGGATTAATTAAAAGTATTCTTCCACGTTTGTCAAGGATAAAATAGGCATCCAACTCTGAGAGTGCTGCCCTTGCAATCCGCATGGTGTTTCCGATCTTGTAATTTTTTGAACGTTTCAAAATCCGGTCATTTCTAAGTGCGATTTCAATATTTGAGAATAGTTCTTTTGAATTGAATGGCTTGATGATAAAGCTTGCCGGGTCAGCAAGGGCCGCCCG
>JAAYPD010000017.1 GCA_012520015.1 Methanomicrobiales archaeon | reverse complement strand
CCGGATTGATTCTCTCCTGGAGGTCGGAACCGGGTTTCACCAGGAGATGTCTGGTCGGGAGAATATCTATATGAATGCGGCGCTGCATGGGCTGACCAGGCGGGAGATTGATGACCGGATGGATGAGGTTATAAAATTCTCCGGGGTTGAGGAGTTTTTGGATACACCGGTGAAATATTATTCCAGTGGGATGGGTGTCCGGCCTGGGTTTGCGGTGGCGCGCAACAAATGATGTACAGAGATTTTTCCCACGAAATGAGAAATATATAATGGATATATTTATGATATCAAATAAAAACAATTCTTACCATTCATCCCTCTTAGATCTCATAATAAAGAATATATTGAGGTGAAACTATTAACAGGATAAACTCTCAGAATTATGATCTTGCTTTTAAAGAATCCCTGACTCTTTTTGAAAATAAGACACTTGACTTCCTCGGTCTTGATCTCCCGAGAATAACCGGGGTTTTAGCAACAGAATTTGCTGAGGTTGAGACAAGGGATGAGTATGTCGATCTCATCTTCAGACTTGAGAACGGGGAGATTCTTCATATCGAGGAGCAGACTTCCCTGGCCGTGAATGATTTGATTCGGTTTGCTCACTATGACTTAAGAATATTCTCAAAATATGGTGTTCGTATCCATACGGTTGTACTCTCGCCGGCTTCTTCGAAACTGGATTCACTCATCATCGATACAGGATGTCTGCATTACACAGTTACTCACCAGATCATCAAGGGGAGAAATGCAGATGAGGTATTGGAACGAACACATAATGAAATAGCCTGTGGAAATCCGGTGAATGAACTGGAACTGATATTCGTTCCTCTCATGGAAAGCAGACTTCCGGTTCAGGATCTGCTTCTTGAGACAATAAAACTGGAAAAACAGATAAAGGATGAGAACCTCAGGAATAAAGTAATCGCTTTGACCATGGTGATGAGCAACAGACTTGTTGAAGCTGATCTTCTTGAGAGGATATGGGAGGAGATAAAAATGTTAAAAATCTTAAAATATGCAGAGGATAAGGGAAAAGAGCAGGGCATTGTGATTGGTATTGAACAGGGTATTGAACGGGGAATTGAACGGGGAATTGAACAGGGAAAAGAGCAGGGAATTGTGATTGGTATTGAACAAGGAATTGAGAAAGGGTTAGAGAAAGGTTTTGAAAAAGGCAGAATAGAAGAGAAGCGAGTTCTCATTGAACGATTACTGGTAAAAAAATTCGGGCCCCTTCCAAAGGATACCCTTGATAGGATCCAGAATATGGATGGTGTAATACTGGACCTTCTGAGTTTTGAGATCCTGGATTTTCAGAGCATTGATGACCTTGTTCATTTTGTTAATAAAATGAATCCCTGAAAGACTATCATTTTTTAAAAAGATGATGCAGGTTTTGAAGGTTATTTATGACTAATTCTCACCAGGTGATGTTGTTACACGAAAATCAGCAGTCATGTAATATTTACAATGGCCGAAGCCAAGAAAAAACCCAGAGGGTAAGTATGAATCGAATGGAAAACATAACAACTGATGATCCATCAGGCATTTTCTTTTCATTTATACCTTACATAGATCACATATCCGCTTATTTCTCTATTGGTGAAATTCAAGCGGAAGTGAAGGGAGCACAAGAAATATTTGCATTATGTTATGTTAAGGAATTGACATTCATATCAATTATCAACAATTACTCTCATTCCCCTTGTTTCCCTAAGAAATATTATAGGAAAATTCAAAGGTTTTAATCGTTATGTCCCTTTCTTCATCTGATTCAGATCTCGCAATCTCCGTTCGCGGCCTTGGGAAGCAGTACCGCATCGGCCAGCTTGCCAAAACGACTTTTACTCTGGAAGACTGGTTTGTCGATACCTGCAACCGGGTAAAGAATGTTGCAACCGGAAATAAACTGGGTAGTCATGAGAAGGCTGACAGATTCTGGGCGCTCAGGGATGTATCCTTTGATGTTGAGAAAGGAGATGTTGTCGGAATAATTGGCCGGAACGGTGCAGGGAAATCAACTCTCCTGAAAATCCTCTCACGAATCACAACTCCTACTACCGGGAGGGTTGAGATTAATGGCCGGATTGATTCTCTCCTGGAGGTCGGAACCGGGTTTCACCATGAGATGTCTGGTCGGGAGAATATCTATATGAATGCGGCGCTGCATGGGCTGACCAGGCGGGAGATTGATGACCGGATGGATGAGGTTATAAAATTCT
>JAAYPD010000228.1 GCA_012520015.1 Methanomicrobiales archaeon | reverse complement strand
GGTTGCTGCAGTAACAGGATCTCCATTGTCATCGGTTAGTTCTGTGATCGCTATCTGAACCTTGGATGAACCTTCAGCAAGACCCTTTACATTTATGGTTGCCAGCAGGATGTCTTCAGCCCCCTCTTTTATCTGATCCATAAGATCCACTGCAACGATACTTACCGTTGAAGCAGGGAGAGTTGAAGCAGAGTTCATGCCAAAAGCTGCAGGAAAGTTCACTGATGTAAATTCGGCAATGCCTGCAGGATTCATGGATATCTCAAGCTGGTACCCGGCCAAACCGGTTCCGGCCTGGTCAAGCAGAACATCTATCGTTCCTGAAGAGCCTGAGCCTGTAATAGCCAGGTCTGTAGTGGATAATGTTGCACCGTGAACCCCTGCTCCGAGTGAAAGGAGCAGGAAGAGAACACAGATGCATGGTTGTAATCCTTTCATTTCATTCACCTGTCCTTCCCATCTTGCGCGATGGTGCTGAAATTGTCATGATTAATTTAACGGGGAGAAGATTGTTCAGGGGAACTGAACATATTCAACCGTCCTGTTCAGGGAGAAGTATGGCTCCTCGTAGTGGTATGTCTGTATCACTGCAAGGCCATTCTTAATCTCAAGGGTATCGTTCCATGGTTCATACCCGGCTTTGTCCAGGGTCAGGTTATGAGTCCCGACTGTCAGGTTCATGACCATGATATCTGTCTTTCCAACCAGTATGTCATCTATTGTCACATTTACCAGTTCCGGATAAGATACAATGTATGCCGCCCCGGTCTGTGCCGGATCTGCGGACAACTTACCTATCTCTGCAAGATGTGGCGTCATTGCAAAACCGGAGACAAAGTTTGGCAGAACACCATCAAGGACAGATATCGGAGAGACGATATCAAAATACCCATCCTTGTGCAGACGGAGCTGGTAATTTCTGGCGGTCAGGTTTGTCAGATGTGCAGGGGTTTTGCCCTGGTAAGCATTGTTCAGGTATACATCTGCATCAGCAGGAACTGAAAAGATGGTGACATTGTTTTTTGCCCCACGGGACGGGAGGTGCATCGGTTTTACCGTGATAAAGTCTGGCTTTACCGTGCTGTTATCGTACTTGCTGTTTGAAGCTTTGAGTGATACTGTGAAAATTCCGGGGATTTTATAAGTGTGCTGGGGGTTCTGGAGAGGTGAGGTATTGTCAGCTGAGCCATCTCCAAAGTCCCACATGAACTTTGTCGGATAACCCGTGGAATTATCGGTGAACAAAACGGTCATCGGGGCAGCTCCTTCCTGGATCCTGGCGGTGAAATCTGCAATGACTGTCGGAACCGGTGTAGGGGTCACGACTGCTGTGACTTCGGTCACTGGAGCGGGTACATCATGAGCTGCATCAGGGGTGGATACCGGGACTGGAACCGGGGTGGATGAGGTTTGTGGTGTCTGGACCGGTGCCGGTGCAGAATTCTGGCTACTGACCGTGATGGCTGCCGGGGTGACCTCTACAGAAACAGGATCGCCAGCGTCATCGGTGATCTCGGTGATG
>JAAYPD010000227.1 GCA_012520015.1 Methanomicrobiales archaeon | reverse complement strand
CATATTCTGCGTACCGGCCACCAAGGAAGGAACCGACAGCAAGAGCTCTTACAATGTCCCGGTCATCCTCAGCCAGCCTCAAGGCAAATTCATCAGGGCCTGTTGAGCTGACATCAGGCGGGTTAAATGCATAAAAGGCTCCTGGCAGGACATCCCTGTCCTTGAACCGCTGCCTTGTAAGCGGCTGGATGATGGTCATATCTTCCCCGCAGAGGATGATGTTCCCGTCATCAAATATCTCAATGATGAGATGAAAGACCTGCTCAGACTTTCTTATATCGATTATTACAGTCCTTTGCAGTCCATGCTGGCGTATACTGTCAATACGGCCGCCTCCAAGGTACTTGCGCAGAAACATTGCAAAAGCAGGGGGGATCTGCGGCATCTCCGGAATAACTGGTACGGTATGGAGCCGCTTTCCAGGTTCAATCAGGAGGTTTACCTTACCCTGGGTTTTGCTGTTAAGCCTGAAGACACAGAGACGGTTCTCATCCAGGTACACTTTATGCACCCAGAGGGGGAGGAGCCGTGAGATCTCTTCTGTTACCGTGATGAGGTCAAGTCCACTCATCCCCTGCATCGTTGCCATGATACCAAATTACATATGGCCTTATGACTAAAAAAATAAGACAACTGGTGCCTCAATGAAAGAAGAACCGATCCCGAATACTCCAGAGGAAAAAAAACCCGCACCTCAGCCCGTTGATGAAACGGCAGAATATACAAAGCGTATCACGCGCACCCTCGTAGCGGTAGGTGCCGGGTGCATCGCCGGGATTATCTGTTTTCTGACCGAACAGGCCACGGCGTCAACTGGGGCAGGGAAATCTTTTGTCTTTCCCTTCCTTGTGATGCTGGCCTCAATTATCATCCAGAAACACATATTCATGCTTATCCGGATAGATACATCCAGACTTGAAAAGAAAGACTGGTTTTACCAGGGATTTATCACCTTCGCGTTCTGGTACGTCACCTGGACAATCCTGCTCTCTGAAACCACCATATCATCCTGATTTCCCATGCGAATAGCCGTCGTTCATAAAGATCTATGCCATTCACGTAAATGCGGGACCGAATGTATCCTGTATTGTCCAAGGGTCCGCACCGGGGATGAGACTGTCCTTCTTGATGAAGAAGGAAAAGCCGTAATATCAGAGGAGTTATGTGTAGGGTGCGGCATCTGCGTGAAAAAGTGCCCCTTTGAAGCGATAGATATCATCACCCTGCCAGAGGAACTGGAGTACCCGACCCACAGGTACGGACCAAACTCTTTTGTCCTCTATGGTCTTCCTTCACCGGTTGAAGGGAAGGTGACCGGTGTTATCGGCGCCAATGGTATTGGAAAATCAACCGCGATGAAGATCCTCTCCGGGCAGATAAGTCCTAACCTTGGAATTTTTGACACCGAAGTGAACTGGGATGAAGTTTTAAAGAAGTATACCGGGACTGAACTTTTCGAGTATCTTCAGCGGCTCTCGAAGGGATCTGTCAGGGCATCTGTAAAACCCCAGTACATCGATGTCATCCCCAAGGTCTTCCAGGGGAAGGTCTGGGACCTGTTAAAGACAACCGACGAGAGGGGAGCACTTGACCGGTACCTTGACATTCTCTCACTCCGGCAGATCCTTGACCAGGAGATCGCAAATCTCTCCGGAGGAGAACTCCAAAGGGTGGCTCTTGCAGCAGCCCTTGCACGCAATGCCGACTTTTACTTCCTTGACGAAGTCACACCGTACCTTGACATATACCAGAGGATGGCAGCTGCCTCAGCAATACGGGAACTTGCTGCCGAAAAACCGATTGTTCTTATCGAACATGACATTGCCATCCTTGATATGCTTGCAGACACGGTCCATGTTGCCTATGGTAAACCTGCCGTCTTTGGTATCATAACAAGACCAAAAGGGGTAAGAATTGGTATCAACCAGTACCTTGAAGGTTTTCTGACCGAGGAGAATGTAAGGTTTCGTGACTACCAGGTGACTTTTGAGATTCGTGCCCACAAGGATGGTGCACAAAGACAGCCACTTCTTGAAATCCCGGAGATGAAACGTTCTTTTGACAGGTTTGCCCTGACAGTGCAGCCTGGTGAGATCTTTGCAGGTGAAGTTATCGGGGTTGTGGGGCAGAATGGTATAGGAAAGTCCACTTTTGCCAAGCTGCTGGCCGGTGTTGAAAAGCCGGACTCTGGTTCTATGGAGACTTCGGTCCGTATCTCGTATAAGCCCCAGTACCTGAAAGGGGATACATCTGATACTGTTGAGTTCTTCCTAAGACAGATTGCAAAGAATTTCGACTCCGCTACATATCAGCATGATATCATTGAAGGTCTGACCCTCCAGAGTATTCTTCAGCTCCCTGTCAATACTCTCTCAGGCGGCGAACTGCAAAGGGTAGCGATTGCTGCCTGTCTCTCCAAGCCTGCTGACCTTTATGTGCTTGACGAACCAAGTGCCCACCTGGATGTTGAGCAGCGGGTCAGGCTTACAAAGGTGTTCAGGAGCCAGGTGGAAGGAAAAGAGGCGGCAATACTTGTCATCGACCACGATATTTACGTAATTGACATCATCAGCGAGAGGCTTTTGGTCTTTGACGGAGAGCCGGGAGTTCGTGGGGAGGCAAAAGGACCATTTGATATGAGGACAGGGATGAATATGTTCCTCTCCCAGCTTGGGGTAACGTTCAGAAGGGACATGAGCGGAAGACCAAGGATTAACAAGCCTGAATCATACCTGGATCGTGAGCAGAAGAGTAAAGGGGAATATTATTACCAGGATACTGAGTGATGAGAGACTTGTGTAACCAGGAGGCCCCTATCTGGAATGGGAGATATTTCACCTGACTGGATGTTATATTGCAGAGGGGTTTTTGCCTTATTGCATTGACAGCTTATATCTATGCAAGGTTGCTGTTTGGATGTAAATTGTCGTCTAATATATATAACGGAGAATTATCTTCTTAATTTTTAAACATAAAAAACTTTATTTATTATCATTGCATGATATCACCTATGAATAACCATGCATTGCTAATGTTGACTATTCTTTTCCTGCTGTTTAGTATCACTGCAGTTCAGGCTGAAACTGCTGAAGAATGGTACAATAAAGGACTGGCACTTAATGGTCAGCAACAATACGAAGATGCTATTGAGGCTTTTGATAACGCCATTCAGATAAACCCCAATAATGCCACGTATTGGAGTGGAAAAGGAATATCATTCATGTTTTTAGAAAAGTATGAAGACGCATTACTGGCATTAGATTCCTCAATAGTAATAAATCCTGATGATTCCGGAATTTGGAGTCTGAAAGGAACGATTCTGAGCAAATTAGGAAAATTCACTGAATCAAAAGAGGCATTTGACATTGCAGCGCAACTTTTAGTCCTTGCGGATACTGATGACAGTGATGAAAAAACCGAATCAGTTGATTCTGAAAAAATGAATATTAGGGCAAAAAACCTTATCAGCCCGGAAAAATATGAAACTGCTGAAGAATGGTACAATAAAGGACGAGCCCTTAATGGTCAGCAACAATACGAAGATGCTATTGAGGCTTTTGATAACGCAATTCAGATAAATCCCAATAATGCCACGTATTGGAATGGAAAAGGAATATCATTCATGTTTTTAGAAAAGTATGAAGACGCATTACTGGCATTAGATTCCTCAATAGTAATAAATCCTGATGATT
>JAAYPD010000226.1 GCA_012520015.1 Methanomicrobiales archaeon | reverse complement strand
TACAACCTACCCTGAATACCTGAACTCAGAGCTTCGTAACCTGATATTCAAGGAAGGACACAATCCGTTCCTTGCCGAATGTTTTGAGCAGGTGGATTCGGCAGAAAAGAGGGAGAAGGTCATTACCGGAGAGCCCTGTGTAATCATCACAACCAGCGGTATGCTTAACGGTGGTCCGGTCATGGAATACCTGAGGAACCTTGCTGATGATGAAAGAAACTGTCTTGTATTTGTCGGTTACCAGGCAGACGGAACACTTGGCCGAAGAATCCAGAAAGGATGGCGTGAGATTCCGATCGGGAACCGTGAGACGATAGTGGTCAACCTTGACTGTATCACTGTCGACGGGTTCTCTGGTCACTCTGACAGAAGACAGCTGATGAATTTTGTCTCTCACATGCAGCCAAAACCAGAAAAGATATTTGCTGTTCATGGCGACGAGAACAAGACCATCGATCTCGCAAGTTCCATCTATAAAAAACTACGTATTCAGACGATCTCTCCAATGAACCTGGAGACGTACCGGTTGATCTAATCGGATGAACCGGCCTTTTCTTCTTTTTATCGCCGTTTTTATTGTAATGGCACTATCTAATGCCATTGTCCCTGTTCTTCCCTTACTGTCAGATGACCTCTCATTTCAGACGCTTATCTTCTCTGCATACTTTTTTGGAGCGATGGTGTCAACGCTGCCAGCGGGTATTGCAAGTGATCATTATGGGCAACCAGTTTTAATCCGGGTATCCATGGGCCTGACCCTGCTGACAGGCATATTAATTGTTACACTCACCGATCCGGTTGATCTGCTTGTCTGGAGATTTATTGAAGGGGTGGCGGCCGGAATCTTCGTTTCTTCAGCCCTGTCCTGGATCGGATACCAGGAAGATACCCTGAAAAACACCGGTTTTTTCATGGCCTCGTTAAATTTTGGACTGTTAAGCGGTCTTATCGGGTCAGGCTGGCTTACACAAATCTCGGGTGAAATTTTACTTGGCGCCTTTGTATGCACGCTTATAACCGGGATTGTGTTTTTGTTCATCCTTGTTCATAAAATTCCAAGACTTGGTTCTAAAGAGAGGATCAGCGCCAGACTGTTAGCAGGAGAGACCGTTTCGCAGATAATTCGCCAGTATCCTGTCTGGCTTTCGGTCATCATTCTTCTTGGATCCACTGGGTACGTTCAAGCCGTGCTTCCTGAGCTCTCGGGTTATCCGGTTCAAAAAGTCAGTATCGTTCTTGCAATGATGAACTTTGCCACGATCATTGCATCGCTTGTGACGCCATATCTCAAAGCTGATCCGATCCTTCTTATACGGATATCAGCCCTTGTGATAGCCCCTTCACTCTTCACATTTCTCATAACCCCGGTGGTAAGTCTTGCCATTGGAACTGTTGCAGGGTTTATCATGGTATCGCAGATAGGGTACCTGGCATCAGCCGAAATGCGCCAGGGAATAGCCATGGGGCTGTATTCGACCTGTAATTATGCAGGCATGGCCATAATTCCTGCTATTGGCGGTAAGATTATATCCATCTCATCATTTTTTACTGCCTCGGCGGTAATCGCACTTGGAGCACTTGCAACTGCCATCATTATAGGAAGGTGTTCATGCAAGGGGTTCATCGGTAATGAAAAAGCTGCATGATGCATGACGACTGATGATATTTCCCAGGATATACCTGAGCAAAGACTTGCCTGGGATGACGAATACAGGTGCAAGGGCAGTCTGTGGGGAAAGACTCCACTGGAACCCACAACACAGGAAAATCCCGGGATTTTTCTTGACCTTGGGTGTGGAAACGGAAAGAATCTTCGGGATAGTTCCAGGTCTAAAGCCCGCATAGGTCTGGACTTTTCAATACAGGCTCTCCGTTTATGCAGGAAAAAGCCTGACATTTCAGACGCCCACTTCATCTGCGCGGACGCCAGGTTTCTTCCATTTAAAAACTCGTGCATTCACCATATCGATGCACATCACATTCTTGGCCATCTTCTTTACCAGGACAGAACTAAGGCCGCCTGTGAAGTGACCAGAGTCCTTAAACCAGGCGGGGAGTTACTTGTAACCGTTTTTGGAACCGGTGATTTCAGATCAGAAAAAGGAACGATGATTGAAGATGGAACATATCTGCGTGGAAACAATATTATCACCCATTATTTTTCAAAAGCTGAGACACTAACCCTCTTTCCTGAACTTAGACTTCTTTATACCAGGCCATGTTCGTGGACCATGCAGGTAAAAAACCAGAACTTCATGCGCTTCGTATGGGTTTTAAAATTCCTAAAACCGCGTGACCCATGAGGATGCTGATACAGGATTCAAAAAATAAATGGTTTATATTATAATTTATGCATTTTGAAGGAGTTTAGATAAATTCATCTACTTTCAGATATTGCCAGACCGCATTTTTTATAAGGCCTGCCCTTAGTGTACAACACTTAAATACCCCGACTTTTTCAGGCATACACCGTAAGAAAAAGATATAGCATATTACATAAATATTAATCATTATGTCTCCAAGTTTTGCTGATTCGGAACAGGATGATGTATATGAACATGACCTTTCCCGGATTGGAGTTTCACTCCCTTCAAATTTACTTCAGAGTTTTGACCAGATTTTAAAAAACAGGGGGTACTCTTCAAGATCAGAGGGTATCAGGGACGCTATCCGTTCTTATATCAGGTACCATAAATGGATGGAAGATATATCAGGCCCAAGGCAGGGTATAATCACCCTTGTATATGATCATCATCAGCGTGGACTTGTTGCGGCAATCACTGATATTCAACATGATTTCATGGATTTGATCCAGGCCTCACTACATTCCCATGTGACCCATACCAGGTGTGTTGAAGTCCTTTTGGTCAAAGGGGATGCCCAGCAGGTCAAGGAGATAGCAGAGCGCCTTATGGCACAAAAAGGAGTGGAGACGGTAAAACTGATCACCATTCCGCTGGAAGGATAAACCAGACCTTTTTTTTATAATCTGCACACGTCAACAAAAAAACGTGTAATATTTTCGACACGCGGCCCTGTCAATCGGATAATGTCTTTTAATTCAACTGTGAAAATGAGAATTCGCACTGGAACCCCAGAATAATATACGTTATAGGAGTTGTGCAGTAAACTTTTATCAGAGATCATCATATATCCATCAGGTTTTAGAAATTTCTTCCAGGTCTGAAGGGCAGACAATATTCCAATGATAAATGCTGATCCTTCTGCCTATACAATATCAAAGCAATATTCGTCAAATAGAAGGTTATCCATTGAGGCCTGCCGGGTAACGATTCTCCCATCAAGTCCGGCATTCTGCACCCGACTCACAAGATCAACCAGAAATGCCTGGTAGATGTCAGATGCAGAAATATGACAATCAGGTCAGAGTACTTAATATTTACAAGAATACCTGCAGGAAATAACACTAACCAGAAATACAGGGCAAAAATCGGTTTAATAAAGGAGATCGGTATCGAAAGCAGAAAAATGGCAGGGCTGATATAATTCTTCGTGTAGTCATCCTGACGAAACCTGCAGGCAGAACTTTATTAATATGCAGATACCTCCGTGATGCATAATTAAGTCAATCCTTTTTCATTTCGATCGGGACAGAACCATCTTTTTTCAAACCATTATTCTTAATACGAACTCCGGTGTACCAGTACCTATGGCATACCGTGGTGATCTTGATGCATGGTACAATAAAGGATATGCATTGAAAGAACAGGGAAAACTGGATCAGGCAATTGCTGCGTTTGACAAGGCATTGGAGGTTGGTCCTGACGATGCAAGAATCTGGACCATAAAGGGAAATACCCACCTTGAACTATGTCAGTATGAAAAAGCCATCGATGCCTATAATCACGTTCTTATTATGTATCCGGATAATGCAGACACCATCGTCAATATTGCTTCAGCCCTGATTGAAATGGGAAAATATGACGAGGCAATAGCAGAATGTAACCGGGCATTAGAGATAGACCCGGAAAATTATCTTGCCCCGGTCTTCCTGGAGCAGGCCAAAGAAAAAGCAAATTATTCACCGCTCAAATAAAACTCGGGAAAAGCTCTTTTAGAACTTCTTTTTCTGCCATGGATGATTATCACCGACATATTATCTCCATGAACATTCACAAATACGGGATATTTTTTCCACCCCTGGCAATATTGCCATTTGCATAGAAACTTCCCTCATTATCATGGAATATCCTGCATACATAATCATTACATAAATAATCATTCAATATTACAGGAAATATGCTAGAAGGTCAGCATATGTTTAAATTTCCCGATGCACAACCTTCACCCGGTCCCCAAGTTCCTGAATGATTTTTTCTACCCATTCGTCCCATACCACCAGGCCATCCGGAACCATTCCTGCAATTTCAATCCCTAACTCATCATCCCTTTCCCGGGCAGCCTGCAAGACCACACTTCCCGGGGCATACCCTTCCGGCACAATTCCGTCGATGTCACCGTCAGTAATCCCAAGAATTGGCATACCCCGGAAACATCCGATATGACCGCAGATTGAAGTCGTATCATCCCCGATAGTAAGAATACCACAGGTATCTGGATCAAAGGCCCCGAAACAGGCCATGGCAGAATGGTCAATAACGACAATATGGCCCTTTCTTATCCGCCGGTCTCCTTTCATTGGGCGTGAGATTCGGATATTACCACTTTTGCACCAGGCTTTTGATATATCAGGGCATCCAAACCGGATAAGTTTCTCAACTCCGTGATCTTTTAGGTCTATGCCGGATATTGCCTGAACGGTTCCGTCATGAAAAGAGATAACTGCTTCTTCACTGGTAGCATAGCCGATGATAATCCCGTTTACAAAGACTGGTTCACCAGGAAGACAGCCACCGATGACCCGTGTATCTGGTGGATACCTCTCATGATGGATACCCGGTTTGGCCGTGTATCCGGTTTTCTCTGACAGCCATGCAGAGAGAGAGGGATCAACCGGTTCCCAGGTAAGAATCTGGCATGTTCCGGGATCGATGAGAATGAGTCCTCTGTCTTTGAGGTGGGAATGGATTAGTGATCCAAACCGGTGAGCAGAGGCATCGGTTTTTGCCCGGTGGATGAGAACTGTCTTATCTCCCGGGTATTCGGCAAGGATTTCGCTGGGTCTTCTTCCGTCATAGGTGACCGGAAGACCTGATTCTTCAGCTGCTGTCCGTGCCATGACTCCGGCAACAAGTGATAACCTTGGGTGAAGGAGGGATATGAGACGGGCTGCATCGTCATAATCAAAGACATCAGCTCCGTGAAAGATGAGGGTGAGTTCGTGAATCGGGATAGAAAGGCCTCCTTGAAAACCAGTTATGAGTAATTATTGTGAATAATCCTGAAGGCTCACCCTCTGGATTTCTTTCATGCAATCAAAGTCAGAATCGTCAGAAACAAATGCTTTTGCCCCGTAATGATATGCAGAGGCAGCGTGAATTGCATCCCTTGGCCGAATTTTATACGAAGTGATAAAATCCTGTGCTATCGTTAATATTTCATGATCTGGTTCAATAAACCTCATATTAGGGAATGAGAGGAATTTTTCCCCTGTACGAATGGATTCATCTATGCCAATTTTTTTCCTGACAACAAAAACAATCTCATCCCAGGTAAGAATAGACGTACAGGCCTGGATATTATGCCTTATGATGTCACTTAATAATTGTTTAGACTGATGAACTTGAGGAAAAGAATTCTCCTCATACAGGATTGCATACAGAAAGACATTAGAATCAAGATAGATCATAACTCATTCTCTCTTCATTCTCTTTTTCGATGATATCTTTAAATTTGATAGATTTTTTCAGCTTATTTTTTACAACTGAACAAAAATCTTCAAGAAATGAGTCGGAATATTGTGGGCTTATCACAATCTTTCCATCATCAATAGAAAACTCCAGATGAACTCCGGGTTTTAAATTGAATTGATCGCGAATATTTTTTGGGATAACAACCTGACCCTTTTCTCCAAGAGAACGGATTGAAGAAATTCATACCACCATGTAGGAATTTATTCTGCACTATGATAAATATATCAATATGAGTGATCACACCCAGCTGAAGTCATGGATCCATTACCATAACCTGCCCAGGTTCAAAAACTCACCGGGAGCTCTTGAAAAATCAGTTCTGGCATTTTCATACTGCCGTGAAGCAGGAATCAGGTGTGGTGTCAGGGACACCCTGACACGTGGGAATTTGCATGAACTTTCGGACATGATTGGCCTTGCTCTTCAGATTGGAGCATGCGGGTTCTGTGTTTACTGGCTGGTCCCATCCAAACGGGGAGATCCATCCATGCCAGTTTATACAATTACCTGAGTTTCGAATCGGTTCAATACGGAAACACCCCTTCTCCGAACTCTGAAGCGACCCTGAAAATCCGGTCCTGAAAATGTTCAGGGAAAAGAAGGAGCATCGGACCGGAAAGTGCCGATCCTGTTCGAACCCTGACCTCTGTGGTGGAGGATATCGAGCCAGGAGATACTGGCAGTCCGGTGATTTTTCTGCTGATGATCCGTTCTGTTTTATTGAACAATGAAATTCGGTCTTTTTCTCTGACTTTTACTCTTTTATATTATCCATCGGGATGCCGGCAGCATCAGCAACACCCTTGCCATAAGCCGGATCTGCCTTCATGCAGTTCCTGATATGCCTGATCTTGATAAATTCAGGAGCATCACCCATGGCACGGGCAGTATTCTCAAATAAAGCCTGCTGCTGTTCCCTGCTCATGAGACGGAATAGTTTCCCTGGCTGGGTATAGTAATCAGAATCATCTTCACGGAAATTCCAGTGACCGGCAGCACCAGATAATTCAAGCATCGGATCTTTATACTCCGGCTGCTCCTGCCATGCTCCGAAACTGTTCGGTTCATATCCTACAGTTGAACCTGCATTTCCATCCACCCGCATCTGTCCGTCACGGTGAGAAGTGTTTACCGGTGCATTCTTTGGCCTGTTTACCGGTATCTGGTGATGATTGACCCCAAGTCTGTACCGCTGCGCATCACCATAAGAAAACAGCCGCCCCTGCAGCATTTTGTCTGGAGAGAAACTGATTCCCGGGACGACTGAAGCCGGGTTGAAAGCCGCCTGCTCGACATCCTGGAAGTAGTTATCCGGATTCCGGTTCAGCTCCAGAATACCGACCTCAATCAGGGGGAAGTCCTTTTTATACCAGACCTTGGTCAGATCAAACGGATTATAGGGCATATTTTTCGCCTGCTCTTCAGTCATGACCTGGATATACATGGTCCATCTGGGAAACTCACCCCTGTCAATACTCTCAAGCAGGTCCCGCTGATGACTCTCCCGATCCTTTGCAATGACCGCCTCCGCCTCTTCATCGGTCAGGTTTTTAATACCCTGCCTGGTCTTCAGATGGAATTTGACCCAGACCCGTTCGTTTTTGGCGTTGATCATGCTGAAAGTATGGCTGCCAAATCCATCCATGTGCCGGTACGTGGCCGGAATTCCCCGGTCACTCATGACAATAGTCACCTGGTGCAATGCTTCAGGCAGACTGCTCCAAAAATCCCAGTTGTTCGTCGCTGACCGCATATTTGTCCTGGGATCGCGTTTGACCGCCCGGTTCAGATCTGGAAACTTGTGCGGATCACGAATGAAAAAGACCGGGGTATTATTCCCGACAAGATCCCAGTTCCCTTCTTCTGTGTAAAATTTCGTTGCAAATCCGCGTATGTCACGTTCGGCATCTGCCGCACCCCGTTCGCCT
>JAAYPD010000225.1 GCA_012520015.1 Methanomicrobiales archaeon | reverse complement strand
GAAGGGACCGATCAGGTTTGAATGTATGCACCTGACATCTGATGGAAGAGAGTTTTTTGCAGAGGTGACGCTCCAGCAGATCAGCATACAAGGACGTGCATATCTCCAGGCTTTCATCAGGGATATCTCTGACCGGAAACGTGCAGAGATGGAACTTATCAGAAAGAACGAAGAACTGGCAACGGCATACGAAGAGATCCTCTCTGCTGAGGCAGAGGCACGGGAGAGCCAGGATGAGCTGATCAGAAAAGACCTGGTTCTGCAGGATACAAAGAACCGTCTTGATGATATCATTGCATTTCTCCCTGATGCAACCTTTGCCATCGATCGTGAAGGGATGGTGATTGCCTGGAACCGGGCGATGGAGGAGATGACCGGGGTTATGGCAGAGGATATGATGGGAAAAGGGAATTATGAGTATTCCCTCCCGTTTTATAATGAACGGCGACCCATGCTCATTGATCTTGCCCTGACCGGGGATGAGACCATCGCAGATCGGTACCCCACTATCTCCAGAAAGGGGTCATTCCTCTATAGTTCAGAGATCTTTCTCCCCCATTTTTACCAGGGACGGGGTGGATATTTCTGGTTCACGTCATGCCCGTTCTTTGATCATGATGGAAACATCACCGGTGCGATAGAGTGTATCAGGGATATTACCGACCGGAAGCGGTTTGAAGAAGCATTGGAGAAGCATCTGGTTGCTCTGACCCGCACGATTCCCGGTGTGGTGTATCAGTTTTATGCACAGCCAAATGGGAAGATGGGACTTGGCTATGTGAGCAAAAGAGCGGAGGACATCCTGGGGGTACACATCGATTTTGATACGTTTTTTGACCGGTTTACGGCCTGCGTGGATGAGCGGGATCGTGAGGCATTCCTCCGGTCAATTGAGGACGCTGTCAGGGAAGAGAAGCCCTGGGAGTTTGAAGGACGGTTTATCAAGCCGTCAGGAGAGGTGATCTGGTTCCAGGGAAGTTCAATCCCGGTCAGAGAGGGAGATTCCCTGACATTTAGTGGCATCATACTCGATGTTACAAGGAGAAAACAGATAGAGTTAGAGTTACTCAAACGGAATGAGGAACGTGAAGAGACTCTCAAACAGTTCGCGACGCTGAGTGAGTCGTTACGTGAGGCCAATAAGAAGCTCGCGCTGCTCTCTAGTATCACCAGGCATGATATTCTAAACCGCGTGAGTGTGCTCATGGGATACCTGGATCTGGCAGCCGATCTGCCGGCGATATCTGATGAACTCATGATATACCTGAAGAAATGTTCGTCGGTGACGTCAGATATCGCCCGCCAGATAGAGTTTACCAGGATCTATCAGGATATCGGAACCCATGATCCTCTCTGGCAGCGTCTTAATGAGATGGTTGGGAATGTCTCCATACCGCAGGATATTTCGCTGGTCTATGTACCAACAACGGTTGAGATCTATGCCGATGCCATGATGGTGAAGGTGCTTGAAAATCTCTTTGAGAATGCGTATCGGCACGGGGGGACGGTGACGACTATCTCGATCTCTACGAGAAAGGATGGTGATCGTCTGGTTATTCTGGTTGAGGATGACGGGGCCGGAATTGCCGATGATGAGAAGGAGAGGATATTTGAGCGGGGATATGGGAAGAACACCGGTCTTGGGCTTTTTCTTGCCAGAGAGATCCTTGCTATTACCGGCATTTCCATCTCTGAGACCGGAGTGCCTGGGAAAGGGGCCAGGTTTGAGATAACGGTACCGGAGGGGAGATGGCGATAATGAGCGAGGGTACAAATGACTCTTTTTCCTTCATCACCTGGGCAATGCCTTGTATGCAGAAAAGATATCTCTAGAAAATCTGTAGAAATACATCTATATCACATCAGAAAAAGGATGCCGAAGGAGCATCAGTATCAGGGAGATCTGGTTCTCTTCCCCCTGGTGTAAAATACGATAGAAAGGATTCTGAAGATATGAAAAGCACTGTCCCATCAGGGTTTGTGTCTACTCTGATTGATCTCTGCATCAAAGAAATGAGGAAGAGTTATGGTATTAACCCCCTCCGATAATCCGCGGTGTACAAAGAAGATTTTAGAATTATTTACACTATTCGCGCGGCTGATAAACTTGGATTGTAAAAGTGCAATGCGGATTCAATACTTTTAAGAATTAAGAAAAAAACCGAAAGATCAATGATAAAAGAGGGAGAATTCTATTTGATAATTTTGAAAACTCCCATAATAGTAGACAATTCTGATCATAAATGGATTTTGCTGAAGAAAATTCTAGGTGTTTTAGAGACACGTAGATGCCGCCAAGAAATTGCAAAATTTGGGATAAAACCAGCAAATCAGGCTTACACGAATTTATCTATCGTATTGCTGTCAATGTTTTTTCAGTAGAAATTTCCTATGCAATAAATGAAATTGAAAAAAGAATAGAATTGCAGCAATTTTTACGAATAGATAATATTCCTACTCCTAATGGTGTTTATCGTTTCATGAGTCAATTTTCTGCAGAGCAATTTATTTCAATGACTCATGGTATTATTGAAACGGAGAAGAATTTTACACAAAGGAGATAGAGTGTTACTCGATCGTGGGTACTATTCTTACAAAAATTATGTATTATCATTGATAGAATACAGTGTAATTCCTTTAATTCTTCCGAAAAAAGGATTCACATTCTCAAAATTAGAGAACTATTTAATTAGCCCCCTAACATGGTTTGAAAACAAAAAAAGTTACCAAAAAGTCATTGAACTCTCCCATATGAAAAAAGAACTAAAGGATGCCCTCGAAAATTCGGATGAACTTGCCGCACAGAGATCAATTATTGAAGATGTTTTTAAATTTGGAAAAGAAGCACTGAATTTAGATAATATTCATCGCTATACTTCCCGCTCTTTAAAAAAGAGTATTGCATTATGTGCACTTTTAATGGGGCTGCTTATTCATTTCGAATTTAACAAAAAGGACAAGTTACAGAGAGCCTCTTCCGGATAAAATTAGGAGGGGGTTAATAATATATAAACTCCCGTTATTTATGCATACATATCTGTATATGTCATATGAACCTGGTTTTTATTCATGATTGTACCTATTTATCTGCCTCTTTTCATTCCTGTTCGAATTTGAGATTTATGAGTATCATGCTCACCTCTCAGGGGAATGCATATTTTCCATAAAAACAATACACTTGTATGACAGTCACGGTATCCCTAAGCGATTCAACATATGAAAAGTTGATTGCATTCCGAGGTTCTTCTGATATGACTGATGACCGGGTTATTGCTGAACTTCTTGAAATTGCCTGTGACATTGATGATGAACCGCTCAGCGAGGAGACTCTTCAAAGGATTGCAGAAGCGAGAGAAGATTTCAGGACTGGAAGATGCAAGACACTGAAAGAAGTTATGGCAGATCTAGGAGATTCATTTGAGTAAGTTCACGTTACTCATCTCGAAAGGAGCAGAACGTGACTTAGCACAGCTTCCGAAATTTGCCCGGAGATCTCTTGAGGTTGCTTTTGCAGAACTTGAACTACTTGAAAATCCTCGGGAGAAACTTGGACCCCTCAAAGGGAGGGCAAAGGGCTTGTATTCATTGAGGACTGGAGAATATCGGGCCATCCTTGAGATTTTTGATAATAAACTGATGCTTCTGGTAATTGAAGCAGGTCATAGGAAAACGATATACCGTAAATACCAAAGTTAAAAGAATGGAGACGCCCAAATATCCACAGAATAATCATGCTCTAAAGAATATTTTTCGAATATTCATATTGGAATGATGAGAATGTCACCTTCACTATTAATTTAAACCCTTTCTCTTTCTTTCAGGTATACATATCTATTTTATTATATGGAATAATTCAATCAACTTCCTTCTCAAGTTAAAAAATCTCTTTCAATAATCTTTTAGGAGTTAAACCTATTATGAAGGGTTGTCGGTTTCAAGTGAAAAATAATGTGCATTTCTGAATCACTCTGTTCATTATGATCCTTTCCGTAGGATTATGTCAGTATTAATACTTTATGGATAATGGGGATATTTCACCTTTTTTCTGTATTGTATGTTTCAGGTGGTGTGAAGAATTCAATGTTGATTCGAATTACACGAGATCATCTCTCTACTTTTGATGGGTTACTAGGATTAACTAAAATAAATACGAAATTCCCGTTTTTAAAAAAACTGGTAGAGGTAAATATTGGTCATTGATTGTTACTATTCGTTGGAACAGATTGACAGTCTCGTAGGTGTGCATGGT
>JAAYPD010000224.1 GCA_012520015.1 Methanomicrobiales archaeon | reverse complement strand
TGATCTTCTCCTGCTCGGTTGTTGTCACCCAGAGAAACCCTGCGCTTATGATTAGAACGATAACTATTACAAGGAAAAACAGACTTGCAGTGGTTCTGGTACTAATCCTGTTGATTGGCGGGATATAGTTTTTCGATTCAGGAGCGGTCATGTTTTTAAATCAGGCCTGCTTTGGCATTGATCCTGCATAAGGTTCGGGCCATACTGTCTTCCATGAATTATTTTGAACCTGCATAATTGTCAGCCTTGAATAATCATTCTGTCCGTTCGGCCCAAAGGATATCCGATCATCTGGCAGGATATTTTCTATCTTTGAAGTTATGTTTGTTTCTGAAATGGCATCTCGAATATCCTTTCTCTCAAGTGAGAGTGAACGCTCAATAGCATCCCTGAGCACTATTACTGCCTGATAAGAAAAAGCACTGGCACCTGAAAGGTTTTTTCCAAACCTTGCCTTGTACCTGGCATTTAGGTTCTGAACTACCGGGAGGGAATAATCAAATTCAGATACAGAGTAGACTCCTTCACCATCCTGCCCAGACTTACCGATGAATTCCTGTGTTATAGTGCCACCGCCTGTATCAATTACAGGTCCATAATATCCCGTCTCTTTAAGTCTTTTAATGATTGCGATGCTGTCTTTAAGGTGAGTGGTGGTAAAAATTGCATCCGGATTTTCTGCTGAAATGCTTGCTATCTTATCCATTAATGGATCTAAATCAGTTTCTTCATAGGTAATCTCACTGGAAACCGTAAAACCTGCCTTCTTAAGGAACTTGTGTTCAGCCATTGCAGCCCCGGTCCCGTAAGCAGAGTTTTCATAAATGAGCGCAATGTTTTTAACCGGAGTGGTTCTGCCACGGTTCAGGAACTTAAGAAACTGAACCTTTGTGTCTGCATAATTATCTATTGATGGTATTATTCGAAACGTGTAGTCATAACCTCTCTCAATGATTATATCAGAAATGCCGGTATTGACTATGAAGGGTGTTTTGTACTTCTCTGAAATACTTGTGGCAGCTATCGCAACATTGCTCTGGTAAGCACCGATGATTGCCCTTACATTATTTTCAAGGATTAAGGATTTTGTAAGGTTGGCGCCGATTGTTTCATCTCCTTTGGAGTCTGCGATGATGTATTTTAAAGACCGGCCGCCTTTTGTCTGGATACCGCCATTTCTATTTATCTCCTCTATGGCTAATATGGAACCATTAAGGGATTCCAATCCCCTGTCAGACAGTTCACCGGATAATGGGAGAAGTATTCCGACCACAATAGGTTCATCAGTGATTTCTGAATCACTCTTCACACACCCGCCTGTAAAAGATAAGCAGAGGATTATTGAAATTAGGAGAGACAGGCATAAACACTTGTAAACATCTTCGTAAGGCAGGTTTTCAGGCATTGACTAATAAGGATAATTAACGAAGAAAGTATAAGTAAATATTCAATCGATACTTACTTTAACAAAATGCGATTAGTTCACATGCCTTGTAATGGCTTACCCTGACATGTTAACCCAGAGTCGTTTTGCAGTGCAAATTAAGTAAAATTTTTGATAAATTAAAATGAGTCACATTTGAATGGGGAACTATACTACAAACCTGAATGCTGATATGGGGATTTGAACCCCAGTCGCAGGAGTGAGAGTCCTG
>JAAYPD010000016.1 GCA_012520015.1 Methanomicrobiales archaeon | reverse complement strand
TACAAGAACCTCATGATAATTACACACATTTGATGGGGGTGTGAAATGAGGCATTTCACATGTATGCGTCAGGTGTTATTCGGATGGGGGGTGTCTCATGCAGGTTCTCTTGTAGAGAGGTAATTATAGATTATCGTTGAGATATATCAAATTTAGCCCTCATGTTCAGAGAGATTTGAGTTTTACTTTTAATTTGGAATTATTTCATTAGGCAACTGGTTTTAGAATCAAATTCGTTTTTATTGAACATAAAAACACAAATTTTAAAATATATCACATGCCTATTAGCATATGTGAAAACAACTACCCGTATCAAAAAGATCAACGGGCATGAATACCTGTATGAAATAACCTATTACTACGACAAGGAGACCCGGAGAACCAGGCAAAAGAGCAGATACCTGGGAAAAAATGTCGACGGGGAACCGGTCAGGGTCAGGGAAAAAGCAAAAAATCCTGAGCGGGTGTACTCATATGGAGAGTTTATCCCCTACCTTCAGGCGGTAAAGAGCCTGCATATCCAGGAGATTTTGGGAGCTCATCTGACTGACCATGAAGTGCGGCTCTTTCTCACCCTTCTCTATGCCGGCATCCATCACCCTGATGCCCTCCACTCCCCTGCCTCATGGTATGACGGAACGGTCCTCCCCCGAATCTTTTCAGGCCTGAAAATTACCACCCAGAGCATCTCCCGGCTGCTAAAAAAACTGGGTGAAGGCTCCATTCATCTCAGTATCTGCCGCTCATTATCCCAGATTCCTGAAAGCGGGAATATGCGGATCAGCACAATAAACATCCCCATGGTCCAGCAGACCTCATGGCATACAGGAATCTCCCACCACGGAATGGAACCGATTGCTCTGTTTTATGATAATATCGCCAATATCCCGGTAGGATATCTTTCTTCAGCCCAATATCTTATCACATCAGACCTGGTAAAAGCGATCAATGCAGGAATGCACCTATTCTCTGGGAAAAAGGGGGTCATCATATCAGGAAAGAGTTTTGCATCATCAATGAACCTGTATGGAGCACTATACAGTGAAATCCCGGTCATCTTCCCCCTTGATCCTGACCATGATCTCATTAAAGAAGAGATTAAAACAAACCGGACTGACCTGATGCATCCAAAAAATCTCAAGATCTTCCGGGGTGAAACCCTGTTTGTTATCCCGTTTAATATCTCCCTTGAAACAGTTCAGATAAAGGGGTACATCATCTACAGTCCACGAAAAGAAGAAGAGATACGGGAACGCTTCGGGGAAGATATTGAACTCATTCTTGAAAATCTGAATGATAAACCGATTTACAAATGGGTCAATCCCGCCGAGGCAGTTGCTGATGTTGCCGGTATGTATGAACCCTTCCTCCAGTGGCGTGTCCAGAATAACCGGATTCTGGTGGATGTCAAGAGAAAGGCTCTGGGAAAATATTTAAAAAACTGCGGAATTTCTGTGATTATTACCGGAGATCCAGAATACCAGTGGGATACCTGCCTTGAGTGGCTGGAAGAGCGTGCCGAGGCAGAGAGGTTCCTTTCAACTTATATCAGAAATTTCCAGGTCTTCCCCCTCTCAGTTGATAGTGACACGATGAGAAGCGGTGCATTCCTCGTCGCATTCCTGGCTCATGTGGTGAACCGGTGGGTGCTTGAACAATATGCAAAGTCAGGACTTCTCGCAATTTACACTGCTGAAAAAATTAATCTTGAACTCATGAAGATACGCCTGATAGGCCTTGGTAATGACCGGGTTTTAGTAACAGGGCTAAATTCACGGCAAAAAGAGATTCTTGATACATTAAAGTGGAACCCAGAGATATGATCTGACAGTCACATTCTAAATAGGCAATATTTTTCTCAGGTGCATTCCAAATTGAACTTTTAGGCAGGCCATCCCTCCAGGTGTATAAACGAATTATGGAGTCCGGCTTTCATTATCAGGAAAGCGGATCAGAACTCCATCCCTCCTCAAAAGGCCTTCATTTACCATCTGCCCGAGGATCCTAGTTGTCCGCTCCTCCTCACTCTGAATCTTCTGAGGGATGAGGTCACCCAGTACAGGGCCCTCAGCCAACAATACTTTCAAGATCCTGCCCCTGATCTCCCGATCACTCCCGGAGAACTTTGATTGCACCGCATAATGCCTGCTCCGACGGTTCGGATTTTCTATAGCTCCCGCAAGAAATGTCCCATAGTCCATGATGCTGTAATACCATTCCCGGGGATGAGTATGGTCAAGGGTCCGGGTAAGCACCGGATATATCTCCATATCAGATACCCCCACCCGGTCCTGAAAAAAATGGTGAATAAATACCCGGCGTACATTTGTTTCAATGAATACTACCGGGCGGTCATAAATAAACACAACGATTGATCCTGCTGTTGCTGCGCCTATGCCAGGGAGAGTCTGTAATACGGCAGGATCTTCAGGGACAATTCCGTCCCACCGG
>JAAYPD010000223.1 GCA_012520015.1 Methanomicrobiales archaeon | reverse complement strand
CAAAAACAGAACATTCCTTTTTATCAACCTTGTAATCTTCCTGGTATTCTTCAGCCTGTCAGGGATCAGTTATCTCCTCCCTTTTTACCTCAAGTACGTGGGAGGGTACTCTGTATCAGAGGCAGGCTTAATACTCACATCGCTGTCAGTCGCGATGATGATCGCCGGAATCATAGCCGGGATGCTTTATAATCGTATCGGAGGCAGAGTACTCTCAATCATCGCAGCGGTTATTCTGCTGGCTGGTTACTATTTAATAACTCATCTCCGGGTAGATACCCCGACATCCTATGTGGTAGCCTGTCTCCTCTGCATAGGATTTGGGTTAGGGCTCATCATCACACCTGTATCAAACATGATAATGACAGGAGCTCCAAGAAAGTACCAGGGGATGGTCTCATCACTGACAAGTCTTGAAAGATTTGCCCCGATGAGCATAGGAATTGCAATATACAATATCATCTTCATCCAGGGAATGTCAGCTATTGCAAAGCACCATGATATTACAAGAAATGCCCCGGCAGAGATTCAGTTAAAAGTTCTCACCGCCGGATTTGACCTCGCCTTTCTTCTCTCATTTCTTGTAGGAATTTTAATTGTCATCCTTACAATTATGGCAAGATACGAGGTTCATCCTGACTACCTGAAAGAAGATTCTGTATAATTCTGCATAAAGTTCTGCAGATTCACAGATTACCAGTTTTTTACTGTCTGAAAGATATTAAAAGTTATAAATTCCAGGTTTGGAAGTCCTTCTATTTTATCCTTATGTACTACATATTTATCCTTTTGTAAGGCAACCTTTACTTTGCATCCGTCACTCTCCTGACAATCACTGACGATGAGTCCGGATTAACCTTCAGGAGCAAAACTCCCATGAATGAAGAGATTCAATCACTTACAAACCAGGCGAAAGAATGCGTAGATCTGTTAATTCCTCTTGAACATGAGATTCAACAGGTAATCGCCGGTCAGAAAAATATCCTTAACCGGCTTATCATTGCATTGATATCAGATGGCCATGTCCTTTTGGAAGGTGTACCTGGTATTGCCAAAACACTGATGATAAAAACTCTTGCCCAATGCATTGATACTGGCTTTTGCCGGGTACAGTTCACCCCGGATCTCCTTCCTGCTGATATCACCGGAACGAAAATTTTTAACCAGCAGGAATGCACTTTTAAAACTGTAAAAGGTCCGGTATTTACCCAGTTTCTTCTGGCAGATGAGATAAACCGTGCCCCGCCAAAGGTTCAGTCAGCCCTTCTTGAGGCAATGCAGGAAAGGCAGGTGACGATACAAGGTGAGACATACCCCCTGCCAGATCCATTTTTTGTTCTTGCCACAGAAAACCCGATTGAGCATGAAGGCACTTACCCTCTTCCTGAAGCCCAGATGGATCGTTTCATGTTCAAGGTTCTTATGGGTTATCCGTCAAGGAACGAAGAGATGCTTATTCTTGACCGGTTTACTGAAGGGATCAGCTATAAGCCCAAACCTGTAATTTCAACCGAGGAAATTCAAAAAATTCAAAAGATTGTACCCACAATCTACGCCGATATCGAAATAAAAAAATATATCACCTCACTGGTTGATGCAACGAGAAACCCTTCAGATTACCAGATACCTCTTGGATCCTATATCAGGTACGGAGCATCACCTCGTGCCTCTATCTACCTGATGCTTGGAGCAAAAGCACATGCACTTCTTAGGGGAAGAGGAT
>JAAYPD010000222.1 GCA_012520015.1 Methanomicrobiales archaeon | reverse complement strand
TGGATCTGGATCAATCTCTAAAGCTGTCTTACATGGAAAAATATTGTTTTATGTGAAGTTGTAAGTTCCTGCCATACCTTCAAAAAAAGTCTGGCTTGGACTTAACTCTAATGTCATAAATCTCTCTCTTGTAGGCATGATTTCATTGATTTGAAGAACCTTCTTCCAGGAGACAGGGATTGCCTTTCCACCCCAGATAAAGCTTATCCAGGCAGAGTAACTTCTATCAGAGACTAATGTCATACTTGAGTGGAAATTCTCAAAATCTTTAATCCTGATATCCGAAATTGTACCCTCATCAATGTAAGTATCGTCCACTTTAAAAGTAACATTACTGAGATTGCACTCTGTTATTCCTCCAGCGATAAAAATTTTAGCATCATTAAGCGGTTTGTTCAGGATAATCTCGACATAACTTCCGTCAGTAATAGCATGGGTCGTATTATTTACAGTTATCGAAGAACCTGAGCCACGTGAGATAAAACTCATGGCACCACCGGAATTCAGAGTGGTAAACCGATTTGTTAAAAGATTTGTGCTGTTCCAATATCCCACGACGGATATATTTTTTTCAATAGTATCGGTTGCAAATGAAGCATTTTTTACCGTAAGTTTAACTGAGTAGTTACCAACATCATTAAAAATATGAATCGGGTTCTGAACGGTAGATACGCTACCATCATTAAAGTTCCAATTCCAGACATTTGCCCCTCCTGTTGATAAATCTGTAAAAGTAACTTCGTGAGGAGCTCTTCCAGACCATGGATTAGCAGTGAAATTGGCTTTAATGGGTTCTTTCGATAAAACTGTGATGTTAACCGATGGAGAATCCTGGTAATCTCCCAAGATCTGCCTTACTGAACCTATTTCATCCGAATGTGTTGAATTGTATGGAATTCTGATAAATACAGGAAGTGTCTTTCCCGCAAATGGCTCTACATTGAATGTTCCCTGGACGACACATGGAAGCCCAGGGGTTTTGACTGTCATATTGACAACCGGTTTGTTGCCAACATACAATTGAATAGAACTGTTATCCTGCCATTTTCCATTAACAGATGCTGTGACTGTAGCATTTCCTTTCACATTTGTTGGCCAGGTTGCTTCAGAAGTAATACCGGTGATAGATGCAGTGGTTTTTTCAAAAGATATTGAAGCATTTGAATATGCAAAGGAATATTTTTTGGGATTTGTTTTTAATTCCATTCGTGCGGTAAATAGCCTTTTTTTCCCTTCATAAGGTCTTGTATCAACGTCTGTAATAAGGTATTCTCCAACAGTGCTGTTATAAAAGAGTTTACCTGAAATTGGAGTCATTAATTCACATTTCGTTGTCTGTTCCCCTTTTCCTTCAAAATGTGCTTCAACAATATACTTAGATGTATATGGTATGAGCTCACCTTCTTTGGGTTTATCAATATCGAAATGAATAGATTCATCAAATTTATATCTCAGTTTTAACTGATCTGCAGTGATAATCGTATTATCAGGAACCGGGAAATCTTTGCCACGGTAATATTTGTTGCCAATTGGGTACTCCCACCAGTCAAGATAGTAAGCACCGACTCCAACTTTTTTCAGATAATTGTTATACTCTCTAAATGAAAGAATAAACGATGAATTTCCCCAGTTAGTGTATCCGTCCGGGTATCCGCCTGCCGGGTCCGGAGTCATAGTTCCTTTATCTGAGCTTGGTTCCATCATTACAATCCGAGGTGATGGATCATATGATGTATTATAGTCAAGGTATTGAGCTCCTCTTGAAAGGCTGCTATAATAGAACTCTCCATCCATCCATCCCCTGCCCTCACAGTAAAATTTCCCAGGAATGCTGATTTTTGAACGGTGAAGATCCACATTGCCAAAATTAATGTCTGTATAATGCCTTTTATCATAAATCAGGAGGCTTTCTGAGACATTCTGGTTATAAGTGCCATATGAATAGGTTGTTTTCCAAATTGTCGGGCCCTTATGCTCCTGTCTGACCCTGAAGACCGAATTGCTCACACCTTCCAGGATAAAAGAATATTCTCCATCTGCGTTAGTAGTTGTTGTATTTACTACTTTCCAGTCACCGTCTTTTCTTTCTTCAAGTTTAACCGTCCATCCTGATAGATTACTCTCATCGGAGTTTTGGATCCTGTCTTCATTCCTGTCATTCCAAATTTTTCCGGATATTGAGGCATCTTTGGATACAACAAAGACAGAAGTGTTGACAAATGCTTGTCCACACTTGTTTTGAGCCATAAGACTTGCATAAAATGTCCCAACTTTTGAGTATGTATGGGGCGGAGGGTTCCGGTCTGAGACATTTGAAGCATAATGGAAAGTACCATCACCAAAAGACCAGCGCCATCCGGTAATATTCTCCTTGTCATATGAATGATCGGTAAAATTCACCGTAAGTGGCGATGGGCCGGATGTTGGTTCAGCTTCAATTGCGGCAACTATGGTAGGGCATGGAAATTCTAACTTTCTGCTTTTTTGAGATGTTTTTCCACAATCATTTGTAACGGTCAGAGTGACTGTATAAACGCCTGCATCGTATTCATGAGTTGGTGGTTCCGGGCCCGAAAATTGATCACTTCCATCTCCGAAATCCCAGTTCCGTTCAACGATATCTTCCGGGTACCCTTCTGATAGATCTGTAAAATCAACCGCCATATTACCGTCCAGATCTACTACTCCATCATAGCTGAAGTCAGCAACCGGATCAAAACAGGATGGCAGAACCACAACAAGATCGGGTTTCGTTTTGGTGTCAGATCCTTCTGAATTTGATGCGGTCAGACTGACGGTGTATAATGTATTATCTCCGGTTTTACCGCTATGACTGGTATAATTATATAGATACTTATAAGATGCATTTGGCGTAGTGACAATAGATCCGGCTCCAAGGTTCCAGCTCCAGGAGGTAGGATTGCATGAGGAGTCATCGGAGAAATTTACATCAAGGGGTTCTTTTCCGCATGGTTTCCCAGGATAATTCTTTCTGCAGTAATTACATATATTGTCATCAGATGCGCAATTATCCCGGGTCCAATTTTCAGAAAAGTCGGTATGGACAGCTTTTACTTCGATGAAATTTTCTTTGGTGAGTGAAAAATTCAGGCCTTTATCGGTTGTGATATTGTGAGTGACAGTGTAAAGTCCGGGCTTGGTATATGTCCATGTCGGGTTTAGTTCATAGCTGTCGATACCTGGATTTACATTTACGTCAAAATCCCATTCAGAGTATATGACATTTGCATCAGATCTGTCATAAAATTGCACTGGTACATTAATACATACTATATATGCCCCGCTCGTTCCAATACCTGCCCCAATTCCTCCTCCCCCAACTCCTATTCCACTCCCTCTAATTAGGCCAGACCATATTACTTGTTCAAATCCACTTGGGCTTTTATATATTACATCAATCTCTTTAGGAAGGAATAATGGCTGGGCCATAAATCCCTCTCCGGGTTTTAAATATTCACCATCCGATTTTTGCCAGTCACCAATATATGCGAATTTTTTTTCAAATTTTTCAAGGCTTTCATCAGCATCCTTTATTGTCCAATTCTCACTTTTATCGATAAGTATATAATACTCTGCATTGTTTTCGGCATCTTTGCCTTCCTGATTATAGGTACGTAGGCTGTCGCCACCTGCGTGCCTAAGATACATTACTGAACCATCACCTAATTTTAAATCAAACGTTACACTGGGGATTTTTTCAGGTGGTGGCTGAGAAAAGTAAACAACTCCCAGGATTCCAAATCCTGCAACAAAAACTGCAATCATAAGGATGGCACCAAGTATTTCACTAATTCCTGGGTTATTTTTCATTACAATCACCGGCATTTATAGGTAGAGGAGTAGAGCATGGATCTGGTTTGTCTTATATCTTACCTTGTTTCCAAGTAGAATAAAGTAGCAGGATGGTTAAGAGACAGAAATAGTAAAAAAGATAATAAAGTCTTTTCCTACTGACCTAAATTGTACAGTGAGAATGAAATGTCAGCTCGTTTATATGATATTTTTAGATAATTTTGGTCAATATCCCAAATTCCATTATCATCATCAAATTCATCAATTACATCCTGAAGAGTGGGATATGCATCATCATTCACGATATTCGTGAGATCGAATCCCGCAGGATCATCGTCCCAGGCAATAAATAAGCTCGGACCTGTATGAGTTGAATCAAGTGGTTTATCAGTTACCGTGATGTTCCGTGTTGTAATGCCGTTGCTGTTTTCGTATTTGGCCTTTTCACAAATAGTCGTGAAGACACTTCTCCATTTATCACGGTCCTCAACATTGGCAAACCCCGAAGCAGTAATTATCAGATATTTTGCATTGGGTGCACCATCCAGTAATTCATAATCATTAATTGTTTCAGATAAATTCAACAATTTGATAATCACCGGGTTATTTTGAGTACTGCTTATTGAGACTTGCGGATTTCCTGCACTATGAGTTTCGATAATTGTATCAGTCAGATCAATATGAATTATTCCATCTTTTTTCTTAATGTTAACAGGTGGTAAAAAAGTTAACGCTGTCCCCTCCGTCTGATTTACGAATGTTGCTCCCCATTGGTACTGGTACTCCTGGTTTATCCAGTATTTATTATTTGATTGAAATGAAAACATCGAGAGCGGGTGAGTTCTTTGAAAGTCATAATTAGTTTTAACCTCCTGCAAAGGGATCTCTGGATATTTTACCTGACCTATAGATAATGGATCACCTCCGTTTACTCCATTCGTGCTATAGGTAACATTATATGTTTTGCCTAAAACATCCGCCAATCCATAAGTCCAGTCGTACAAGTTAATAGAATAATTTGTATTTTTTTCAACATATTGATGCACTGAAAGATTATCTATTGTTTTTTTTCCTTCTTTAAGCACGGTAATTGTTAAATCTCCTGGTATATCATCATCATTGGTAATGTTTACGTAATTTTTATCATAGCGATTAATTACCCTGGCTATTACTGACCAGTCTGGTTCAGAACTGATGGTAATAATATCAGAATTGGTAACCTGTGTGTCATCAACATGATAATTTAAAATAAAACGTTGTGGTTTAATAACGATACCTGAACTTCCCAACTCCTTTTTGTCATCATACTTATATTCTATATCATTTTCCTCAACATTTTCTGTCTTTTTTACTCCCGTTCCCCGTAACGTGAACGTTATCTTACCCAGTTCAGGATTAGGATCCCTCGAATCCACACTTAATGTCCCACTCGACCCGAAATACGACTGAACCGGAAAAATACTTAACGCACCAGTTGACCCCTCCTGGCCTGAACCAAGACTAATGACCCTTTGAATTGGATAATTTAATTTTTCATTAACGATCAATGAATTAACATCCAGGGTTATCCCGGTGAACTGCTCCTTTACCTTATTCATATGGGAGATCTCTGAATCCCTGCCCTGCAAAGGAACAATATAAAGAAGATACATCGAAAATAAAATCCCCAGCAGAGCTATAATCATCAAAAACCCGATCACCTCTGATAGCCCCTGCTCCTGTTTCACGCCCCACCCCGGATATTACTAATATCTCTCTCAAAGTTCATGAAACTATTTATCCCTTCCCCATAGCAGGGTCGCAGCCCGGGTGGTAATCTAAAACAGGGTTTGCTGTATCATTCCACCCGGTCCTCTGATACCAGAACATACTTCACCAGGTATCCGAAATCCTTCCCCCCTTCTGATTACTCCTTTGTGACAAACCTGTGCATGCCGGCAGGAACGCGAATCTCAAACCTGACGCCCTTTCCATGCTCCCCGGTCTCTGAAATACTTATCCCGGTAATAGAGAGGATCTCGCTGATCAAGAACAATCCCATGCCGGTGTTCTTACCAAACCCTTTCTTAAAAATCTGTGCCTTCTCTTCAGGGCTGACACCACCTCCATCGTCCTCGTATAAGATAATTAACTCCCCGTTGCTTTGCAGATGATATGAAAGTGAAATTTTGGAGACATCTGCTCCGTGGCGGAAAGAATTATCAATAAGGTTATAAAACACTTTTTCGAGCAAACGGTCTGCATAGATCTCAAGACCCTCAAGAGATGAGTCAGGTGATATACCAGGTATCATATTCCTTAGCAGCGGGCGGGCAAGGATAGCATCAGGACTTTGCCATGCAGGCTCAGCAGAATTAAGCTCCTGGTATTCCCTTGTGAAATTGATGAGAGTTCTGATCTCATCCGATGACTGACTAATCGCCTCTATCCTCTTTTTCATCTCAGGGTCGGTAATACCTTCCTTAATGATATCAGAATAAGCAGAGATCACCATGACCCGGTTTAAGATATCATGCCTGGTCACACTGGCAAGAATCTTCAGCTTCTGATTCACCTGTGAGACTGCATTATGAGCCTTTCGAATATCGTCAATATTATGAATCTGAATGATCAGGCAGGGTTCATTTCGTATCCGTATCGGTGAAAACGAGACATCAGCAGTGAACGGATTGCCACACCCGTTCATGATATTCATCTCAGCATGATAAGCCTGAACATCCCCCTCCGGCCCTTCGATAACCTCCCGGATTCCGGCCTCGGTGATATTAATAGCGATATCATCCAGGTGCTCCCCGATCACAGTCTCCCTGGGCCTTCGAAAGACAGACTCAAACCACCTGTTCACCTCGGTTATCCGGAATGATTCATTAACGATAAGGATCGGATCAGGAGTCTTCTGAAAGATTGAGATAAACTTCTCTTCATTCTCCCTTAATGCCTCCTGGGTAAGCAGTAACTGTTCACTCGTGTTTTTCAGGTCAGAATAAAATTTGTCAGAGATCCCAAGGATCTTTTCCATCCGCTCAACATGTTTTATGTATGCATAACCAAGATCAATATAATCATGTGCAAGCGGGGAAGAATCCTCCTCCAGTTCCTCTATCTTCCTGATGACAGTATCGGTATTGATTTCAGACTCTTTATTCATAATACCTGTTCGGATGCGATTATTTCAAACGGTACTTCTGCATCTTCTTCAAACTCCTCTGCAATATCAAGGGCCCGATCATTCTCCCGGTCATAATACCAGCTGACAGAGACGTCAGATCCTGCCTGTTTTGATTTTGCCAGAAGATCCAGGATATCCAGCATGCATTTTGTGCTGCTTGAGTTCATGTAACTGATATTAACATGCAGATTAAGTTTCTTCATACCCGGCAGGTTCATATGGAGCCATTCAAAGACAGGCTCGAAAAATGCAAATGTATTCTCCGGGTACGACTCTCCAATGATGAAAAGCGTATGAGACTCTTCGGAAAAAGAGATCTCCGGTGTAGATTTCGTTGCAGGAATATGAAGCATGTTCATGTCCCCTGGACCGTGACCTGAAGGCTGAAGAAGTCAAACTCCTCATCCATGGGTTCGAACCTGAATAAGAGCCCTCCGTCAGTCCTTCGTGCAATATCAATAAGGCCAAGCCCTGCACTTGTTGCATCCGGTTCGCGTAACCTTCTTCTCTGTTCCTTGTGATATTGTTTCAACCCTTCCTTGTCAAGGCTGTTTATATGCTCAAGTTTTCTTTTAAGGTCCGGTATGTCGTTTTTTCTGATACTATTACCTGAAGTGATATGATACTTGTTCTCATGGTAACTGATTAGGATAATTGATGACTGGTGTTCCTCATCAAGGTCATGCCTGGAGTTATAATTGCAGATATTCTGTGTCTGTTCGATATACACCGAGAAGATATCAGAGATTGTTCCTTTTTCCCTCTCTTCTTCCTGAAGGTAAATTTTTATCGCATTTCCGATCTCTTCGATGATACTGTTTGATAATGGACCGTTAAAACTGATAAGAACGCCTTTTTCATTGAAAATTTTATGTAATTTTAATAAATTCTCCATATCTCTCTCCTACCTGATCTTAAACCCGATGATGGTAAGGTCATCCTTTGCTGTCCATGTTCCCTGGTGGGTTTTTAGTGCCTGCATCACCATCTCTCCCTGTGTTGTCATCGGCAGGTTAGAAATATTTCCGATAAGTTCAAGGAGTTTTTTCCTTCCAAGCCCATGCCCGTGTTGTCCCCCCGGAAGGTCCAGGATACCGTCTGTTATCAGGTATATACTGGTCTTTGTTGTATATGGGATCATATGGTCGGTAAAGGATATTTCTCCCTTCTCCCTGGAAAACCCAAGGTGCATCCGGTCTCCTGCAATCTCGCGGACACCTGTTTCATCAGCGATGATAAGCGGCAGTCCCCCGCCGGCAAAGAAGATCTCCTGCCTGTCAGGATATACTTTGCAAAGTGCAATGTCAAGACCGTTTTCAAGATGTTTTTTATCAGACTGTGCCTTAAGTGTCTGCTGCACCAGATCATGAAGTCTTTCCAGGATGAAAGCCGGTTTGCCATCCGGATTGCCTGTCATTACCTGGCAGAGCAGTGTGCTTGTCATCATCGTCATCATAGCCCCTGGAACTCCGTGTCCTGTGCAGTCTGCAACGGCTATGAAAAACCCGTCAGATGTCTCTTTCAGGAGGTAATAGTCACCCCCGACGATATCGCGTGGTTTAATGATAGTGAAATACTCACCCAGGTACATGTCCTTCTCTTCTTCTGATGGGAATATTGACTGCTGAATCAGCTGTGCATAATGGATAGAGTCAAGGATCTCCTCTCTTGATTGTGCAAGTTCATCATGAGTCTTCAGGAGTTCTGCTTTTGACTCCTCCAGTCTCCTCTTTGTCCGGAGTGTATAGGCAAGAATGATGACAAGGATGACTATACCAAGAATGACCGCAAGAATGGTCTGCCAGTACTGGTTTAAGACCTCCCTGATGGTGGGTTTTCCATACTGGTCATATGGTGGAAACTGAAGTGACCGTAACAGTTCATGAACTTTTGTATGATCCTGTGGAACCGCCCATCCGGCTCCCCTGGATGCCTTGGCTGCAGGATCGTCCGGGTCCATGCTTAGGAGGGCAATCGCGACGTCCTTGCTAAGTTCGTGATCAGTCCCGGTTACTGCAGCAAATGGCCACTCAGGGAACAATGGGGTGGAGAGAAGATAAGGGTAATGCGGGTACCTGCCCTCCTGAGAGTTTAGAACCTTAATTTCTGACAGGTTTATCTTCTTTTCGTTTGCCATCCGTTCAAGCTGGGAACTCCTGACGGTTCCGGCATCTTTTTCTCCTGCAAGGACTGCAAATACCACCGAGTCATGTGTTCCGTCAAAGGTCAGACTGGAAAGGTCTCGTTCAGGATCTATTCCGGCTTTAAGAAGTTCGGCCCATGCTGCATGCCATCCCCCAAGGGAGGTCTTGTCAACCGCCACAAATGAC
>JAAYPD010000221.1 GCA_012520015.1 Methanomicrobiales archaeon | reverse complement strand
ATGATCCATAACTGGGGGAAAAACATCGCCGTCTTTCCCAGGTCTGCCACAATCGTCGAGGAAGATGGTGTATTCCTTTCTAACTATGTCTGCATGGAACAGGTCAGGAAGATACAGATGGAGCCGATCTGCCACCTGAAAGGAGAAAGAGCAGTGGGAAGATTCTCCAGCGTTGTGGTCTGCACCCCGGGGTCGTTCATGGACCTTGGATCAATAGCAGTGCTTGGGGCAAAAGGAACCAGCGCAGAGCTCATCACCCGTGCCATCACAACCGGTGGAACCATACTGTCAAGGGGAAGAATTGACGGGAAAGTAAAAGGGACAAAAGGCCATATCGAGTGCAAAGGCCTCATCCTGAGAGACGGGACCATCCATGCAATACCTGAGATAAAAGGAGATGTCGTGGACACCGAACTCTCTCATGAAGCAGCCGTAGGGAAAATTGCCAGGGATGAGATCGAATACCTGATGGCAAGAGGCCTTGATGAAGAGACAGCAACCGCCACAATCATTCGCGGGTTTCTGGACGTCAAAGTTGAAGGCCTGCCTGACGTCCTTCAAAGTCAGATCGATGCGGCCATAGATGCCGCTGAAAAATCAGGATTTTAGATGAACAACTCCAGGGCAGCAGAACGGGAGGAGATGGTAAACCAGCAGATATTAGCAAGGGGAATCAAAGACCCCCTGGTATTGCAGGCCATGCGCACCGTCCCACGCCACCTGTTTGTCCCTGCACCATATAGCCGTGAAGCATACCAGGATTATCCATTACCCATTGGAGATGGCCAGACCATATCACAGCCTTACATCGTCGCGGTCATGACAGAACTTCTCTCCCCCGCCAGGGGAGACCGCATATTGGAGATCGGGGCAGGTTCAGGATACCAGGCCGCCGTTCTTGCCGCCTGCGGGGCAACAGTCATCTCCATCGAGCGAATACCTGCAGTTGCAGAACTTGCGAAAAAAAACCTTGCAAATGCAGGAGTCCGGAATGTCCAGGTACTATGCCTTGATGGAACAATGGGATACCCGGAGATGGCCCCATATGACGGGATACTCATAACTGCCGGAGCACCCCGGATACCTGAGGTTCTGCTGGACGAGCTGGCTGACGGCGGAAGACTTGTTGCCCCGGTCGGCGATCGTAATATCCAGGTACTTGTCAGGGTGACACGAAACAGAGATGAATACCATACAGAGCGTCACGGGGCAGTGCGATTTGTGCCCCTCATCGGCATGTATGGGTGGAATGATTAACTAAGAATGAGAATGACAACACAGATGCATCCAGTAAACAGTGCAGTTCAGGCACTTGTGTCAATGATGGAAGACTGCGGAATTTCAGAAAGCCCTGTCCTGCTCACACCAGATTATGACCTTTCCAGGTGTGCCTATGAGAATGGAGTGCCTATCAAAGTCGTGTTTGGTGGCCGGTCAGCAGTGTTTGTTGCAGACGAGATAATCAGCGCAACCACCCGGGCCTCCTTCATGAACAATGCCAGGCTGAATAAGGTTTCGCAGCGTGCAGCCGCCGCTGGCATATCCAATGCAGTTACCGGTTTTTTATGCACATCCAGGAGACTGCATGCCTGCGAAAAAGAGGAACATGCGGCATGCAGGGCAGAACTGTCCAGGAAGATCCAGGGCAAAAAGATCTACTGCTGCGGCGACATGGCCGATGCACGAAAACTTGCAGGGAATAGTCTTGTTGACAGGCCGGAAGACGCAGACATCATCCTTGTTACCGGAGATGGCCTGACCAGGGATGATGCAGTTCTCCTTTCTGAAATCCCGGCAGAAAAACTGCTTTACCTTGGGCCATCAACCGTT
>JAAYPD010000220.1 GCA_012520015.1 Methanomicrobiales archaeon | reverse complement strand
GGCGTATCAACGATTTCAATTGTGATAGATCGGCCATTTGAACCGGTAATGGTGATATTACCAGTCCTAATTGCCCGCCTGGTCTCATGTGGCACCTCACTTGCCGTTCCTGACACAGTGCCTGACCAGTCTTCAGCGATCCTGTTTGCAAGGGTGGTTTTCCCTGCATTTGGAGGACCATAAATGCCAATACGTGCGGTCTTGTTCTGAAAAAGGCTTGACAGGATTCGCGAGAGAGTCTGGCTTATTCCCATTGTGGTTACGTCCCCGGGCTTGATTTTTAAAAACAGGCCAGTCTTAAGTCTGCCTGCTTACAAGGGTTTGATCAGGGAGTATTATTATTGTTGTCATCCCACCTGTTTCGGAACTCTGAATATCTGACATCGGTCACCGGAGCGATGGATTAATACCAGATCCCGATAAGTATCAAAGCAATGCATCTGCCCGGGAGATCGAGAGGTGACAGTAATGAGCTATAACAGTGACACCATCCAGCTCGAGACAAAGGTCCCAGTGCGGGAAATAATGCGATCGAACCCCAAGACTATTGATTATCATGCAACGGTAGCGCATGCTGCACGAAAAATGTGCAGCAAAGATCCGTCAGGCAGCTGCATTGTCATCAGGGATGGCATTGCCGTGGGGATCGTGACCGAACAGGACATTAACTGCAAGGTAGTCGCAAAAGACCTGCGCCCGAGCGAAGTTCATGTCAGCGAGATCATGACTTCACCCCTGATTACAATTGGCACCGATAAAACCATTGAGGATGCTGCACACATGATGATCCGAAACCGGGTCAGAAGACTGCCCATCATCAATGAAAAAGGTGTTGTGATCGGGATAGTGAGTGTCCGGGACATCGTTGCAGTAAGTACCGAGATAAATGAACTGATGAACGAACTCATGGTAATCAACCGTGCAGACGAGATCGGTTCAGGAATGTGCAGCAGATGTGGTCAGATGTCAGATGAACTGATCAGCATTGATGGTTCACTGATATGTCCTGACTGTATGGAAGATGACCGTCTGTAGGATGCAGTAAATGGTGCAGTATGCCGCTTCGGAAAAAGATCTCCAGGATTTTGGGTATCCGCACCGATTTGCCGGTCCCGATGTTCCAACCTTAACAGGGTACCTGAATACGGGTACCTGAAATTCCGGGCGTTTTTTGTCCGGGGGTATAAATTCTTGAACTTTATCCTGGCACCGTCGGTTTTGCCTTTAAATCACCAGAGCGGGTGCCGGGGATGCACAAAAAACCGTGTAACCTTTAGGCTGGTATCTCATGAATTCAAATCATGACCACGATAACAGGACAGTTCTTTCGATTGCTACATCGAAGGTGATCTCAGCTCCGCCCACCATGCGGATCTACGGGGCGATTGAAACCCTTACCCAGTGGGGTTTTCGCAGGCTGCCCATAGTTGACCCTGGGACTCATAGGCTGAAGGGAATTATTACTGCACGGGATATCATTGATTTTCTGGGCGGTGGTGAGCGTTTTAACCTCATCAATGTCAAGCATAACGGTAATTTCCTTGCAGCAATCAATGAAAGCGTAAACAAGATAATGAAGACCGATGTCAGGACGCTTCATACTGACGCGACCCTGGCCGAGGCACTTGAGATAATTTTGCATGACCGTATAGGGGGCATTCCTATCGTCGACGATGACAATGTGCTATGCGGTATTGTGACCGAACGGGACGTTCTTAAGATCCTGTGCAGGTCACATGCGGCTATCCAGGTCGAGGATATCATGGTCCGTTCGCTGCTGGTTCAGCAGCCTGACTGCCCGCTTTCGATGGTGACCAGGGTAATGACAGAACACCAGTTCAGACGTCTTCCCATCGTGAAAAACGACGTATTGTTCGGGATAATCACGGCAACAGACATCGTCAGATACATCGGAACAGGAAGAGTGTTTGAAAAACTTGTCACCGGAAATGTGACTGAAGTCATGAACATCCCGGTCAGGGACCTTATCAGTGGCAACCTTTACACAACCGGGCCTGATGCCACGGTAACCGATGCGGCAAGGGAGATGATGGCGAAGAAAGTCGGTGCCCTGCCGGTTATCGATCAGAGCAGGCTGGCCGGACTTGTCACGGAATTTGACCTTGTAAAAGCTTTCGCACTGGCAAACAATGGCAGGTGATAGGCAATGCTTGTTTCAGACCTGATGTCTACGCCCGTGCATGCAGCTAAGCCTGGTGACACAGTCTCATATGCAAGAAACCTTATGCTGAGACATAAGATATCCAGGGTCCTGGTGGCCGAGGACGGGCGCGCCAAAGGTATCATCACAAAGAAGGATATCGGTTTTCGCCTTAGGAGAAATGATCCTGACTGGAGGCACCGGAGTATAGATAATGCCCTGCTAAGCCAGGTTATGACTACCAGCCTTGTGAGCCTGTCACCTGACAGCAGCATTCGTGATGCGCTGTTGCTGCTTGTCAGCCATAATATATCAGGCGCTCCGGTCATTGACCAGGGCATGGTTCTTGGTATACTGACAAGGACTGACATACTGCGTTCTGACCTGGTTGAAAAGCTGGATATCCCGGTATCAGGTATCATGCGTGAACCGGTACAGGTCACCCCTGATCATTCGTCTGTGCACGTGGTCGACCTGATAAAAAAAGGGGCAGAAGCAGTGATCGTTGTTGATGATGGAGGAGCAATAGGGATTATTACCGAGAGCGATCTTGCTTTTTACGAAGATCTCCCTGAAAGTGCGGAGTCTGGTACCGCTGCAGGGATGATGCGGCAGATGATCCCGTCTCTTCCTGAGACAGCGAAAACCAGGGAGGCCGTAACGGTTATGTTACAGGCTGCCTGCCAGAGTGTGATAATTACTGGCATGAATGGCATAAAAGGAATAATTACCAGAGATGACATAATACGGGAAGTGGCCCAATGACCAATACCATACTTGTACGAGACGTGATGGCAAAACCGGTTACAATAGCAAAGTCTGCTCCTGTCACCGATGCCCTTGACAAAATGCTTGATACCGGACTGGACCCGCTTGTGGTTGTTCACCGCGACGAAGTGGTCGGGACGGTATCACGTCAGAAGATAGTAGAGAAACTTGGAGCAAGACACAGCTCAGAAGTTGCACCCTCTGCAATACACGTCTCCAATACCATTGATTCCGAGTTTACCATCGTGTACGAAGACCAGGAACTTGACATTCTTATTCCCCTTCTTCAGAACCAGGCAAAACTGGCGGTTGTATACAATGAAGACAACAAGATTGTCGGACAGGTAACTTATGGAGACCTGCTTGCAAAAGTAGTCCCGGAAGGGGAACTTTCCTCGGTCATTGATCCCCATCATGTAATTGAGGCCGGAGAGAGGATGGTTCATCTCCGCAGGAAGATGGTTGATGAGAAGGTTGCAAGGTACGTTGTCATGGCTGACAACAAGGCGGCCGGACTTGTCTCCGAGACTGATGTCGCTGTTGCCCTGACCAGGTTCAGGGAGAGTGTTGATGACAGGCACCAGGAACACCAGATACGCAATATCCTTGTAAAGGATATAATGAGTTCTCCGGTCATGAGCGTAGAAAAAAGCTCGACCATTCCTGATGTTGTGTCACAGATGCTTTCCAAAAACATAAGTGGCATTCCTGTCACAGAAAACGGAAAAGTAATCGGAATCGTTACCCGGAACTCTCTTATCCGGGCATTGTAACTTTTTTTCGATATTTCAATATACCTTCAGTGTAAAACCGCTGGTATGAACCTTCACCCCATGCAGCCGGTAAGGCCGGACTTTCGCGTTGATTCTCTCCTTAACCAGATGAGTCTTACTGGTTTTCAGGGGAGAAAGCTTGGAGAATCGGTTGAGGTATGGTCAAGGATGATACAGGATCCCGGCATTACCATCCTTACCGGTCTTTCAGGTGCCTTGATTCCTGCCGGTATGCAGGAATGCATGATCGCCCTTCTTGAAAACCGGTTTATCGATGTTCTTGTCTCTACCGGTGCAAATATCTTTCATGATATCTGCGAGCATGTGGGGGTAAGGCATTACCTTGGGCATCACATGGCTGATGACGAGGCACTTTTCAGGCAGGGTATTGACAGGATTTATGATATCTTCGCGTACGAAGAAGAGTTCAGGCTTGTAGACGGAAAGATTGCAGAGTTGGCCAGGGAGCATAATGGCTTTTCCGGCTCTTCAGCAGAGTTTGTCCGGCTTCTTGGCACCTGGTTGCTTAAACATTACCCGTCCGGAAGATCCATGACCGCAACCGCGGCGCGGCTTGGTATCCCCATCTTCATCCCGGCCCTTTCTGATTCGTCAATTGGCATCGCCCTTGTCATGGCAAGAAGAGACGGATGCCAGGTGATGATTGATCAGCTGGCTGATGCAGAAGAACTGACAAAATATGTTGAACGATCTCAAAAGACCGGTGTTGTCTATATCGGCGGGGGAGTTCCAAAAAACTTCATCCAGCAGACCCAGGTTATTGCATCCATTCATAATCATGACTGTGGTGGGCATGATTATGCGATCCAGTACACTACCGACACACCACATCATGGCGGGCTTTCCGGATGTACTTTTGAAGAGGCTGTCTCATGGGGAAAAGAGTCCTGTGACTGCAGAAAGGTCCAGTGCTTTTGCGATGCAACAATCGCGATTCCAATAGTCACATCTGCTCTTCTTGGTGCCGGTTACCAGAGAGTCATGCATGAATGAGGAGAGGCTGAGGCCAGTATCACAACTATTATATTGGTATCACATCCACATTAGTAAGCACAATTCCTGTAGCAGCAGATATTCTGTTGCGAGTGTCGATATGATGCGATTTTGCATGTTGAGATAGCCAAGCCAGGTATGGCGCAGGGTTGCTAACCCTGTGTCCCTTGGGACTCGGGGGTTCAAATCCCTCTCTCAACGCTGACACACAGGCAATTCCCTGAAGTGAGGCATTGCATGGCCCAGGATGACCAGGAGATAAATTACTTTGTCAGGGTTCATAACACAGACCTTGACGGAACGAAGCCCGTTCTTATTTCCCTGACCGGTATCAAAGGTGTCGGACGACATACTGCCAAGTTCATTGCTGAAACTGCAGGTGTTGATAAGAACGCATTAATGGGTAAACTTGATGAAGCATCCGTTGACAGGATCCGGGAAGTTATCAGCAACTATTCTGACAGGATTCCAGCATGGATGAGCAACCGCCCCAAGGACCTTTACACAGGTGCCAAACGTCATCTGCTTGGTAATGAAGTTATGATGACCGTTGATGATGACATCAACCTTCTTAAGAAGATCCGTGCATACCGCGGGATCAGGCATGAGACAGGTCAGAAGGTCCGTGGTCAGCGTACCAAGTCTACCGGAAGAACCGGCCTTATCGTCGGTGTAAAGAGGAAGAAAGCCTAGGCGGGATGAAAAATGGGCTATCCAGGTAAAAACCACAAACAGTACCAGACACCCAAGCGTCCGTTCGAACTCTCCCGTATTGAAGAGGAGACCCGCCTTGTTATCGACTACGGTCTCAGAAACAAGCGTGAGGTCTGGATTGCCAAGGGTGCTCTCCGGAGATACCGCAAAGCAGCTCGTGAGATAATTGCTCTGCAGTCTACAGGTTCAGACCAGGCACGGATTGACCGGAAAAAGGACGAACTTATCGGATCATTGCAGCGTTCAGGAATGCTTTCAGAGAATGCCGATATTGACGATGTCCTTGCACTCAAGGTTGAGCAGCAGCTTGACCGCAGACTTCAGACCATGGTTTACAGGCTTGGGTTTGCACGTTCTCCAAAGCAGGCAAGACAGTTCATTACTCATGGGCATATCGCCATTGGAGGGCGTCGTGTAACCATTCCGGGATACATAGTGAAGGCAAAAGAGCAGGGTGAGATATCGTATGCCGGTTCTTCACCACTGGTCAGTGACATTCACTCCGAACGCCAGCGGATCGCGAAGGTTGGGAGATAATCATGAGTGAAGGTAAAGAAAAATGGGGCGTTGCTCATATTTACGCATCATTTAACAACACCATCATCACCGTAACAGATCTGACGGGTGCTGAAACCATTACCAAGAGTTCAGGAGGTATGGTTGTCAAGCAGGATCGTAATGAGAGCTCCCCGTATGCGGCAATGCAGATGGCAGGCAATGTGGCACAGGCAGCCAGGGAGAAGGGAATCGTCGGCCTTCATGTGAAGGTTCGGGCCCCGGGCAAAGGTAAACAGCGTTCCCCGGGACCTGGTGCCCAGGCAGCAATTCGTGCACTTGCCCGTGCCGGAATGCGTATCGGGCTTATCGAAGACGTAACTCCGGTACCACACGACTCAATCAGGCCAAAAGGCGGGAGAAGGGGTCGTAGAGTCTGATGAAGATCGAATTCAGCAGTCTAAAAGAGAGCGCTGCATCGTTTGTTCTGAGCGATGTCTCGATCGCATTTGCAAATGCACTCCGCCGGGCAATGACCAGCGAAGTCATGGCTTTTGCAATTGAAGATGTCAGGATCTACGATAATACCAGCGCACTCTTCGACGAAATTCTGACACACCGGCTGGGTCTTATCCCGCTGGTGACTGATCCGGATAACTTTGTCCCGCGCAGCCATTGTTCCTGCAATGGAGCAGGCTGCCCGCGGTGCACTGTCACATTCACGATGAGCGTGGAAGGTCCGGGCGTTGTGATGTCCGGGGATCTGATCTCGCAGGATGCGGTTGTGCGGCCGGCAGAGGACAATATCCCGGTTGTAAAGCTTGAGAAGGGCCAGAAGGTCGTGATCGAGGCACAGGCATACATGGAAAGAGGACTGGAACATGCAAAATGGTCCCCTGTTACGGTATGCGGTTACAAGAACTACCCTGTCATCACCCATGACGAGCGTTGTGACGGGTGTGGTCTTTGTGTCGAGGTCTGCCCTAAGGAAATCCTGCAGGTGACTGGATCAGTAATCGGCGTTAAGGAAGGCGCTCTTGAATCATGTTCACTATGCCGGCTTTGTGAGCAGGCATGCCTGAACAGCGGTATCGGGGATAAACCAGCGATCCATATCGGAATGGATGAACGCAGGTTCCTCTTTACCGTTGAGAGCGCCGGTGCTTTACCTACAGTTGGGATTATAAAACAGGGACTGCTGTTTCTGAAAAAACAGTCAGATGAATTACACGAGGCTTTGAGTGAAATAAGAGGGTAACGGAGCATGACCAGAAGGAATGATAAGTCCAATCCGCGCCTTGCCGAACTCATCAGACTCCTGAAGCAGACGTCGCGTGAAAACGAGGTTGAGATCTGGAGTGACATTGCATCCAGGCTTGAGAAGTCGCGGAAAAACTACGCAGAAGTGAATGTCAGCAAGATCAACCGGTACGCACAGGAAGGGGAGACCCTGATTGTTCCGGGTAAAGTGCTTGGGAGCGGAGTTGTTGAGGCAGGCGTTACAGTTGCTGCACTGAGTTTCTCAGATGCTGCGGTAAGCAAGATCACAAAGGCGAAAGGGCAATGCATCAGCATTGAACAGCTGCTCTCCCAGAACCCGAAAGGGAGCAGGACAAGGATACTGAGGTAGGTGGATCATGGTAACAATAATTGACGGTGATGGCCTGCTTGTCGGAAGACTTGCCAGCAATGTTGCAAAGCGTGCCCTTGCAGGTGAAGAGATCGCAGTGATTAATGCCGAGAAAACAGTAATATCCGGGAACCGTGCACGTGTTCTGAATAATTACAAGCAGAAACGCCAGCGCGGTTCACGTGAGGGAGGTCCTTTCTTCCCACGAAGACCTGACCATATTCTGAAACGAACTATTCGTGGCATGGTTCCCTATAAGCGTGAACGTGGAATCGAGGCCATGAAACGGATCAGGATCTATGTTGGCGTCCCGGACGAATTTTCCGGACAGCCTGTTGAGACGATAGAGGATGCAAGCAGGAAGCGGCTGGGTAATCCGTCACATGTGACACTTGGGGCAGTCAGCACGTTCCTTGGAGCAAAATACTGAACAGGTGACCTCTGATGAAAATAATAAATACCAGTGGAAAGAGAAAAACCGCGGTTGCACGGGCAACATTCCGGCCAGGTAAAGGAGTTGTCCGCGTCAATTCCATGCTGCTTGACGTCTTCTCCACCGAGCTTGCCAGAATGAAGATATCTGAACCACTTCAGCTGCTTCCTGGTGTGCTGGATGAAGTGGATGTCTCTATCAGGGTAGCCGGGGGAGGCATCATGGGACAGGCAGAAGCTGCCAGAACAGCCCTTACAAGGGGTATTGTCAAGTGGCACAATGATCCCAGGATGAAAGACGTGTATCACGTGTACGACCGCAGTCTGCTCGTAAATGACTCACGTCAGAAAGAAGCCAAGAAGCCACATGGTCGTGGGGCAAGAAAGAAGTTCCAGAAATCATACCGGTGAGCTTTATTAGTATGAGCTATAAAATTAGTGGAGCAACCAGATGATACCGGTTCGCTGTTTCACATGCGGAAAGGTAATCTCCACTGTTTATGAAGAGTATAAACGCCGCCGGGATGCGAACGAGGATCCAAAAAAGATCCTCGACGATCTCGGAATGGATCGGTATTGTTGCCGGCGCATGTTACTCACACACAAGGAGATTATTGACGAACTTAACCCATACCAGTGAGGGGTCGTAGGGTAGCCTGGACCATCCTAGGGCGTTCGGGACGCTCTGACCTGAGTTCGAATCTCAGCGACCCCATTCTTGTGCCAACGGATTTTTGAGGAGTTACGCATGCAAACTTATACTCGCTATGAGAAAGCCCGAATAGTCGGCGCCAGGGCACTTCAGATATCTATGGGTGCCCCTATCCTGATTGCTACTTCAAGTATTGATCCACTGGAGATAGCAATGGAGGAGTTCGAGCGCGAGGTTATTCCGATAACGGTGAAACGGAGATAGGGATCGGATGACTATCACACGCGCGATTACTCTGCGAACCATCCTCGATTCCAGGGGAAGAAAGACGGTTGAGGCTGAGGTCAGAACAGAACACGGGCTTGGGAGAGCAGCGGCTCCCGGCGGAGCGAGTACAGGGAAACATGAGGCAGTGGTCAGGGACCCTGTTACTGCAATATCAGAAGCAGAAGAGCAGGTGATTCCGCATCTCATCGGTATTGATGCGGCAGATCAGATAGGTGTTGATTCCCTGCTCAGGGAGATAGATGGAACAGGTAACTTCTCCAGGATAGGAGCCAATGTTGCCGTCTCTCTCTCGCTCGCCATGGCCAAAGCAGCCGCAGACTCCCGCAATATTCCACTGTGGCAACACATTGGGGGAGTATTTGTGGATTCTGCACCTCGCCCGCTTGGAAACATAATCGGCGGCGGTGCACATGCAGCCCATGCCACGGAGTTCCAGGAATTTCTGGTCGTGCCAACCGGTTGCGAACGCGTAAGTGACGGTATCTTTGCAAATGCACTTGTTCACAAAACTGTGCATGACCTGCTGGAAAAAATCGGAATACATGCAGGAAAAGGGGATGAAGGGGCATGGGCTCCCCGGATCCCTGATCCTGAAGCATTCAGAATCCTGGCTGAGGCTTCATCCCTGGTCTCTGATGAAACAGGGTTTGAGATAAGTCTTGGTATTGATGCAGCAGCCAGTCAGTTCTATGATCCTGAATCCGGAACTTACCGGTACAGGGACGGGATTATCAGAACGCCTGATGATCAGGTCACTTATATTGCAGACCTTATCGATGAGTATGACCTGGTATACGTGGAAGATCCCCTGTATGAAGAGGATTACGAAGGGTTTGCTGCCCTGAACAGGGAGACTGGCAACCAGTGCCTTATCTGCGGGGATGATCTCTTCGTGACAAATGAAAGACGCATCCGGGAAGGTATCTCCCATGGGAGTGCAAACTGCGTTCTGATAAAACCAAACCAGATAGGAACTCTGACTGATACCTGTAAAGCCATCCGCCTTGCAAGGCAGCATGGGATGGAGACGGTCATGAGTCACCGGTCTGGTGAAACTGAAGATGCAGCCATCGCCCATCTTGGATGTGCATTTCAGTGTATATTCATAAAAACCGGGGTTGTCGGCGGGGAGCGGACAGCCAAGTTAAACGAACTCATACGGATTGAGGAGAGTATCTATGAACGGAAATGAAATGGAGATAGAACTGAACGAACCTCTTGTTTCAGTTGAAGAATATTTAGCAGCAGGCGTCCATATCGGAACCCAGCAAAAGAGCAGCGATATGAAAAACTTCATCTACCGCGTCCGCGGAGATGGATTGTATATTCTGGACATCAGGGAGACTGACGAGCGGATAAAGCTTGCAGCAAAGTTTCTTTCCCAGTATGACCCGGCAAAGGTGCTTGTCGTCACCTCACGCCAGTATGGTCAGTACCCTGCACGCAAGTTTGCAGATTCCATCGGTGCAACCCCCATAATCGGAAGGTATATCCCAGGAACCCTGACAAATCCAAAGCTTCCACGTTATGCAGAGCCTGATGTCGTCGTTGTCACAGATCCTGTAAGCGACATCCAGGTCATCAGGGAAGCAATCCAGGTCAGCATCCCGGTATTAGCCCTTTGTGACACCAACAATATGACAAGCCTGGTAGACGTCGTCGTCCCAACCAATAATAAAGGGCGCAAGGCACTCTCCATGATTTACTTCCTTCTGACAAAGGAATTCCTCCGCCATAAAGGATATAACACCTCCCTG
>JAAYPD010000219.1 GCA_012520015.1 Methanomicrobiales archaeon | reverse complement strand
TTTCATCCATCATCATGATGATTTTATTCGCGATCCTGATAACCTCACGGGGGGAAGGGTATTTTCCACGAGATGAGAATTCCAATGATACCTTCGGAATCAACCAATCTGCAAGCATATCCCAGGTATCGGGAAACACGGTTTTGATACGGGAGGTGATGATATCTGTTATCTGTTCATCTGAACATCCACGGAGATCCACCTGATTCATCCCAAGCCTATCAATCACCGATTTATCCAATATCTCTTCAAATTTCTCCCAATACAGGGTTCTCATGAAGGCAAGGGGAAGGATGGCAGAACTCTCATTAAAGATCATCTGGTTCATCAGCCCAAAAGATCTTTTATGCTCTGGAGTGTAGAGGTTCTCCAGTTGATCAAAGCAGATGATCATGCATTGATGGTGGTGGGTTAATAGAAGACCCAGCGATTTAAGAAATTTACTTGCTTCATCCTCTGCTTCAGCCTCTGACAACTCTTTGAACGGGATATTCAAAAGGTACGCATCTTCAGGATCAGCAACCTCTCCTAAGAGCCGGTTGCGTGCAGGATGGTACAGGTCTGGATCTCCAAACGCAAAGATCAACTTGATAAAGAGACGATTGATATCCGGTATCTTGTCTATTATCCAGGTTTGCACCTGATTGTAGAGGATATTCCGCTCTTTGTCATGGTCTGAAAAATATCTAAAGAATGTCTCGGGATTATCTTTGAATGGCTGAAATGCCTGTCGGTATTCTTCTTTTTGATCGATGTACTCAGATATAATCGAGAAGAGAATACCGTGAATCTGGGTAAACTTAAACGAGTCTCGTAAGGGGTGAGATAGGTTGGTGATAATTCCATGAAAAAGATGCTGTATTGGGGTATTATAATTAATGATTGGTCTTATCGTGGAGAATTTTACTTCAAATGATGTATTCTCACAGTATTCCCGTATACGAGCGATCATATTCGTCTTTCCGCTTCCTGCTTCACCTTTTACCAGAATTCCAACCGGATCATGTGGGTTTGTCTGCTTATATGAAATTATTCTGGTGATGGTTAAGAATGCATCACCATTGATGGATGAGATGGTGGGAAACTGATTCACCCAGGGGTCTGGTTGCGTGTGTGATGAAAATGGATTATTCTCCTGTAATATCTCCCGTTGATTCGTCATTCCCTCCTCCAGATGAGAAGAATCCGTAAGGTATGATTTGTATCCATGAATGAGTCGCCTCGTTGATCCTCTGTGAGAAGCTGGGGATCACTTGCCTGGAGTTCGATGACTCCTGCATTCCATAATGATTGAATATATGAATCAAATGCCTGCCTTGGCCAATTGAGGTACCTGCGAAGTTCATATATCTTGACATAGTTTCTGTCTTTTCTGATGATATCATATGCTTTTTTTATTTCAAGGGAGGAATCAGGCTTTTCAGGGACCAGGATCTGCACATTAAAATCCTTTGACTGGGCTACAATCTGCAGCTCAATAGCCCCAGATCGGGCAAGATTATTTAAAGCTTCGGCAATCTGTCCTTTTTGAAAACGGAGGTTTTTTGACACCATCCTTATGCTTATTGGTGATCTTTGAGTGATATATGAGAGGATAATGTCTTGAATCGGGGCACGAAGAAGGTAGGTGCTGTTTCCTTTTTTATGGATAGAATACGTATCCGAAAGTTGTGGTTTTAATCTCTCGATAAACTCTGTATTGGTGATTTTTTTTACCTGTAATCCCAGGATCTGTTCCACCCCTTTTGGAAGGGATTTTTTTATCTGAGTGATGGTAAGGTAGTCCTTTTTATGTTTATCAAAGACGGTTGCCAGTATATCCGGAAATGAAATATCCATACCAGATATCTCTTTCGTATGAATAAAAGTATATGAATTATAATTTTGGCTAAACCATCACAGATCCCATGCCTGTTCAAAGGTTTAAAGATTGTACTTGAATTCAGCACATAAACAATAAAAAAATGTGATATCAAATAATTTTCTTTCAGGTTCATGGTTCCTACCAATGTTTATTGTGTAATGCTTAACAACCTTGAATAGATGAGATTTATTGAAGGTAATCCAGGGTATGCATACTGATCGGAAGCGCAGTTATATCACTATATCTACTATTTTATTAAGGATATCTTTCGAAGAGTTACATGGTGTTGCTTATCGCATAGATCGTATTGAAGATAATAAAGAACATATCTTAAATCAGTGATTGATATAACAGGTATTTCATAATAACAATTATCCGGAACTAAGAAAGAGCTCCTCCTGCTTTCAGCGGAACTTAAGACTTACTAATCAGATTGAATCAGGTATAAGAAAAAGAGTATAAATAATATGAATAAACTTGAATTATTCGAAATAATCGCAAACGGAGAAAATTCAGGAGTAGAGTTTAAACGGGATGATATCCGACCTGAACAACTTGGCAAAGAAGTAGTAGCCCTTGCAAATCACCAGGGAGGCATGATCCTGATTGGCGTTGAGGATGATGGAACCATTAGTGGTGTCAATCGAAAAGATCTTGAGTCCTGGATCATTGATACGGTTTTCGCCCGTTATGTTCATCCAATGATTCTTCCCTTTTATGAGACCGTCCTGATGGATGATGGAAAACGTGTTGCAGTCATCTCATTTCCTCAGGGAACATCAAAACCCTATGTTCTAAGACATAATGGCCGTGAAGAAATATATATTAGAGCCGGCTCTACTTCCCGGCTGGCGACCAGGGAGCAGCAGGCCCGTCTTTTTGCTACCGGAGGGATTTTGCATCCGGAACTTCTCCCAGTTCCCGGAACTACTCTCATGAGTCTGGACCATGTCCGGATCCGTGAATATCTCTCAACAATAATCAGGGATCCTGATATTCCGGACAATGAAGATGCCTGGGTCCGCCGTCTTTTAGGACTTGGTCTTCTGACCAGGGCAACCGACGAGCGAATTATCTGCACTATCGCAGGTCTTGTCCTTTTCGGAATTTCTCCAAGGAAATATTTACCACAGGCAGGTCTTCGGGTTATTGTCTATGAAACCGAAGATAAAACATATCATACCCTTCTTGATACTGTTTTAGACGGACCACTTACCGGCAGGTTCGTGACAGACTATGACGGGGCCAGAACTCTTGTAGACTCCGGCCTTATTGAACGTTTTTCTGATATCATCTCCCCCTATATCACCCTCGAGCAGCCAGTTCTCTCGGACGGCTTTCAAAGGGTTAAAACCTGGCTCTATCCCCGTGATGCTATCCGGGAGATAATTATAAATGCATTTTGTCACCGTGACTGGACCAGGACGGTCGATATTGAAGTAAGCAGGTATATTGACCGGATAGAATTCATAAGTCCCGGTTCTCTTCCAAATTCCATGACTGTTGAAAAGATGATAGCCGGACAACGCTCTCCACGAAATCCTCTCATTGTAGAAATTCTCAGGGATTACGGGTATGTTGAAAGCAGGGGGATGGGCGTAAGGACGAAGATAATCCCCCTGATGCGTTCGGAGAATCAGACTGATCCCATCTTTGATGCTACTGAAGATTATTTAAGAACCGTTCTGCCCCGTAAAAGATGAACCGGGATTATCATGAATTAAATAACTTCAGGAATACCTGATTTCCCATCTTCACAGGCCGCCCTGACCTGACTTGATCATCGCCTCTTTGAGGGCCATGCTCTCTTCTGCTTTTTTCGTAAAGTTACCTGGCCCTGACATTCTACCTGGTGTAAGATTTGGGCGGGGGACATCACCCGCTGATTTATTTTCCCGTTCAAAGAACCAGGACCAGGATTTGGGATCCTGGGCCACTATTCGTGCAAACCCTGGTGAGAGGTGGGTATTTTTTAAAAAGAATGGAAGTCTCAGATCTGCCCCTCCTCCACCGGTCTCTCCTGTATTTATCTCAATTTTTCCTGAGATCGTGCTGGAGCCGGCATCATTCACGACAAGGAGAGTTACCATGTATGTTCCAGGGCTTGTGTAGGTATATACCGGACTGGTATCGGTTGAATAACTGCCATCATCGAAGTACCATAGCCGGAACGTCGGATCTCCAGAAGATTCATCGGTGAACTGTACCATGGAGACATCCGATGCTTCAACGATCTCTGCACTGAACTTTGCAACCGGTAAGGCCGGGTCAGTTACTTCTGCTGATTGGGACATAACCAGGGGGCAGGGTGGTTTAATTGTCGGCCTGGGTGTCGGTGTCGGGACCGGTGTTGATGCAACGATATAATCCTCCGCGACGAAGGTATCTGTTCCTCCTGCATTTGACACGGTGAGCGATACCGGG
>JAAYPD010000218.1 GCA_012520015.1 Methanomicrobiales archaeon | reverse complement strand
TCTTTCTGTTTCCTTATCGTTGCTTCGGCAAGTTCTCTCTCTGTAACATCTGCATACATGGTGACTATCTCGCCAGAAGAGAGTGGGAATACCCAGTTGTCCCTCCATCCTTCAATCCTGTCATCTTTGTAATATGTAAGATCATGATGACCTGGAATTCCGGTCTTGTGTACCTGGTTTAAAACGTCAAGAAGCCCGAATTCTTTGACACCAGGGAAGACTTCTGTAATTTTTCGCCCAATTATCTCCTCTCTTCTAACATTTTCAACCTTTTCAAGTGCAGGGTTTATTTCAGAGAAAACATAGTCATCCTGTTCTTTTACCTTTCTTAGTATGGCAATCGGATGCAGATTTCTTGTAAAGGTCTCTCCCCACCTCTCTTCACTCTTCTTTAGTTCCAGCAGGTACTGTCTTTTTTCAGTTATGTCAATGCCGATCAGGTTAAACCTGCGGGTTTTCCCTTTTGCAGGAGTCTCTTTTATGTTGAATGCAATAATTCGCGGTTGTCCGTCTTTTGTCCTGATACAAAACTCAAAACTATTGGATTCCTCCCCGGAATAAAGTGCCTGGGTTACTTTTTCCCTGAACTGTTCCCTGTACCTGGGTTCTGGGAACATCAGGTTCCAAAGGGTATTTTTCCCAATAACTTCCTCTTTAGGATAGCCACTCATCTTTTCTGCGGCGGTGTTCCACTGATGGAAGATACCATCACTGTCAAAAGCCATGAAACATACCTTTGCATCAGAAATGCTCTCTTCCTGGCTGGTCAATGCTATCCTCAAGTCACATTCGGTTCTTTTGATGGTCTCTGAAAGGTAAGTTACGACTCCTGCAACTCCTATAAAGATGATGACCCTTATTCCTGCCTCAATGGCGATGAGAGCATTCATGTTGTAGATGATCATCAGGCTGAAATAGATAAGGGACAGGACACAGGAGAACAGAAAGCCCCGTTTCAGGTAAAAGAAACATGCAAGAATGATAGGGACATAAAAGAGGTTCTGGAAGATGATGGTATAACCCGTCTCAAGAAAACCTATGGTTATGCCGATGCAGGCAAAGGTGGATGCCAGCAGCAAAATGAAAGGCAGTGGGTAAGTATTTCGAGGCGGATTATGATCCATCTGTCTTTGATATGATGAAATAACTTTTTTCGCCGGGTAATACCCGGTACAATCGCAGGTACCTTCCGGGATTGTGTTTTTTTATACTGCCCGGGTTTTACAAGTCGTCCTTGATCTTATCGATTATTCCCTTGATATCCAGGAGTACGACCAGTTCTGACCTGGTTCTGTCGTCAGTGGTCTTTGTCTGCTTTTTTATGACGCCAAGCTGGTACCTCTCATCAGCCTAAATATCCGACAATACGGGTGTATGCAATCCCAACTACAACAAGTATGAGTAACTTTTTACTCATATTCAGGTCATCCAAACCATTTATTATTTTTCTCCGAGAACGAGGTTAACAATTTTATATAATAAAATTTACGATTTTGTTTTAGGAAACGATATATACATATATATCTATATATATCTCTTTGAATAAATTCTATGTTACGATATTTTTTATTTCAACCGTTAATTTTTTGTGAAAATTGATGATTGTATTATCCATTTCCATATGATTTTTTTTAGATCTTATATAAATGGTTATGAATTGAGTTCCAGATTTTCAGACTGCACCTGATACATAATCCTCGCATTCCTATCTTATTCATACTGGAATGATGACCGCGTATACCAGCATACTTCTCATGGGAAGAATTCCTTTTACCGGAAGTCTCCGGACTCTATGCAGGAATGCAGAGAGCATGCTTATGACTATGACGCTATGGAAGAATTTTTCATTTTATCCCGATAATTATAAGCCGTTTGCCGATACACAATTGGGTAGGCTTCCGATGCATGCGCAAGATCAGGGTACCGGTTAAGATGACAGATCACTAAAACAGACCCCTCCCGGCACCCCACCAAAACACCAAACCAGACATATCCCAAGCAACATTTGCCCGCTCCCTTTTCAAGTTTATATTCCCACACCCATTCATTCCAAAGAACAATTCATGTCTGTTTAAATACCAGAAGGGATCGACAGGGGCCAAATTTCCAACCAATCCGCCTTTCCATCTCTTAAATCACTCATATTCCCCGTTCGTCTAACCCGGTTTTCACTTTCACCCTGCCCCCCTGAAGTTCATATACCCCTTTATGCAACCTTGTTCTGAGGACAGGTATCCTCCAAAAACAGTGCATCAATGTTGCCAAATGAATGGTATTCCTTAAGTCCTCAGTACATACCAAGTACTGGCGGGGAACCAATGCAAAGCAGGATGTAAGATGACATGCAAACCATGTCAGATAACCAGTAAAAAAACAGGGATGAACAATGACAAAACAGGTAAATAGGCCTTTTTCTCATCAAAAGCCCCCGATATACTGGCCAGTCTCATCCGGTGCATTATACCAGGAAAGGCAACAAAAAAACAGAACCTGTAAAGGTGAAGTAGAACATGAAAAAACGGAGAAAATTTAAAGAAACATACGCCCGCTCAATCATACAGCTTACCGGCAGGACGATCAGGGCAGGGGCAGTTATAATCTATAGATTTTTACGGTTATTATCGTTTCCATCGGAGAAAACCGGAGACATTCATGTCGTCTGAGACCAAAACCAGGCGATGTGCCATATGGTCTGCCAT
>JAAYPD010000217.1 GCA_012520015.1 Methanomicrobiales archaeon | reverse complement strand
TTTAATACCTACGGGCCACGGATGAGGTCTGACGGGCACTATGGAAGAGTAATTCCCCGCTTCATTGACCAGGCAGTACATGATGTACCGATCACAATTTTTGGAGATGGGAAGCAGACCAGATCTTTTTGCTATGTCACTGACCAGATAACCGGGTTGCTTCGACTTGCAGGATTGCCTGGATTAACAGGAGAAGTTATTAACATTGGAAACCCGGTTGAATGGACCATACTTGATCTGGCCCAGAGGATCATCGAGTTAACCGGTTCGAAGTCAGAGTTAACATATCAACCCATGCCGCCTGATGACCCTACACGCAGGGTGCCGGATATTACTAAAGCAATGGATAAATTAAGATGGAAGCCGGAGATTGACTTGAGGGAAGGGCTTGGAAGGATTATCGACGAAGAAAAGAAAAGGTCTTGAAAAATTCAGGATCAGTGAGTAATACCTGCATTCTCATAATAACGATAATATTCCTCCATCGTCGGTTTTGAGCGATAGCTTATGCCAAAAACGAGAACTAAAACCAGATTACATGGATCTATCTTTCTTTTTTGAATTAAAAACCCTGTTCATGAGCTACACCTTTAACAAAACCAGGGTCAATTTTTTTTAATGCCCACTGTTACAGGCTTTTGAAACTGGCATAAGGAGAGTATTTCATATTTTCTCCTTGATCCGAAGGACGGGTAAGAAAGTATATAAATATTCCTATTGTCGGCCAAAGCTTAATTGGTTATCAGTAACACTGAATTGTTGTTGGTCAAGTGGCAGACCCTTAAGCTGTCTTATATGAAAAAAGTTCAAATGCCAGGTCGACATTATCTTCATTACTGGGAATTTCTTTTTCACAGATGCTGTCTGCCATAAATACCATGAAATATCTCAGACATAATGAAGGTAACACATATGTTCAGCCTGCCGAGATGGACTACGGAATTCGTAAGATTTTTATCGGTAACCCCGCAATTTACATTTACGGGTAATATCCTGGATGTGTATCCGGTTGAGATGGATGGAAACCTGACTACCCTCAGGCTTAAAGACTATATCCGCACAATCCTGGTTAAGGAAGGATATGACGTAATTCTCGGACTGGAACCTTTTGTGGGTTTCTCTCATCTGCATGGCGATCCTGACACTATACACGCCATACTGGGAGATGTTTTATCTGTTGAAAAGACAGGGCCCCCTTCCCTTGAACGAACCATTCAGATCTTACAAAAGAGTGTTGATAACCGGACTGCATACTCTGCTATCATCCTCAACCAGGTAACCAGGCATGATGACAGATATTATGCCTCAGAAAAATTTTATTTCAATATGTTTTGTGCCTGCCAGAATGCAGAACCCCGGCTTCTGGCAGGCAGTTCTTTTCCAAGATTTAATCTCATTATCTGGATTCATGACCGTGATGCGTCCCTTCCATCCTGGTACACCCAGGATAATACAAGAGTAAGACAGATAGTTATCCCACGCCCTGATCTTGATACCAGACGTGCCCTCCTGAAATCCCTGACAAAGAATGTTCAACAGTTTGAATCTCAAAAAGAATCTGAAAAGATCGAATCGCTCTCCCTGTTGATAAAAAAGACCCAGGATCTCCAGGCCAATGAGATAATCTCCCTGATCTCACTGGTAAGGCGGGAAATATTGTCAGTATCTGACCTGCGCGAGGCAGTTGTACAGTATTCATCTGGCCTTGCAGATAATTTCTGGATAACAATTGACAGAAAACAGATTGAGAATGCATCTGATTTTCTCGAGAAACGAGTATTTGGACAAAAACATGCCATCAAACAGGTATGCGATCTGTTAAACCAGGCATACCTTGGTCTCTCCCACTCACAATATAACCCGGATTCCTCCCAGCCAAGGGGTTTTGTTCTACTTGCAGGGCATGAAGGAGTTGGAAAAACTGCCCTGGCATCTGCAATAAAAGAACTGCTGTTAGGACCGGATCGGGATATGATCGCCTTGAACATGGGCGATTACCAGGATGATGATGCCGGAAGGAGGATACTGACGCTTTCGACAATGGATAATGGAAATTTCCTTGGAAAAGTCAGAAACAATCCATATTCTGTAGTGCTATTCGAAAATATTGAATTAGCACATCCTGCAGTATTGAAAAATATCTCATCAATCATTCGTGCAGGTGAGATAATATCTGATAATGGCCATCTGATTCCCTTCACCGGATGCTTCATCATATGTACAATCCGGCTTTCAGGCTGTTGTCCAGATACATATCAGCACCGACACAGCAAAGAGGAGACCAACGTGGAGTACTTAGCCCGTGAAAGGGCAGCATATGAGAGCATCACTCATTTTTTTGAAGAAAACAAGAACATTGATTTTACACAGTTTGTCAGGGGCAACACCATCATATTCAGAAGTATTCAGCCAGACTCGGCTAAACTCATCCTTGAAACGATGATAAACAGGATATTTGATAAAATTTCTACGATGTATCACATCAACCTGATGATTAGTCCACAGGCCATGGAAAAGGTTGAAGAATATTGTTGTCATGATCTGTCAAGAGGGGGCATTAGCATTGGCCAAAGGGTAGAAACCATGCTCATTCACCCTCTTTCTCACATTCTCATGACAGAGAAGTTCACACCTGAAGAAAAAGTAATAATAACTCATATTTCAGATAGTGAAACAGGGTGGGAGGTCGGCCTCTCCAGGATGTGAATGGCCGGAAATATTTATGGTGCTTCAAAAAATCTGTGATACATGCGGGATGGCAAATCCGGCAACAGAGATGATCTGCATGCGGTGCTTTTCAGACATATCAGGTAAAAAACCGGTTGAACGAAAGACCATCAGGCAGAGAGAAGAAAAGGGAGTTGTAAAAAAACCTCCTGACAGAAGGTTTGCAAATATTGGATTTGATGAAGGGAGAACCATCAGGGAAATTACTCCACTTACACTTTCAATGTCACCAGGTGCTGTAATCACCGTTCACCATGGTGACACAATCGGCAGGGATGCAGTGGGGCGGACTATTCTCCAGCAATATAACGGAGTGTCTCGTCAACACGCAACCTTCAAGTATTTTAACGGAAAGTGGCTTGTAAGGGATGAAAATTCGACAAACGGTACATATATCCAGGGGAAGAAGATCTCTCCTGATAAGTGGTATGAAATAAAAGACGGGGACACGATCTCTTTTTCATCTAACTGCACCTTCATGGTTCAGACGATTTAAGTCTTAAAAACCGGAATCAGATTATACCAGGCATGAGAAGTGAGATCCTTTACAGAGGTATATTAGTGTATAGACACAAAATGATCATAAACCGGGTATAGCCATCCCGGAGAAGAGGATTAACCGATATGTGTATTGCAATTCCTGCCGAAATTCTTGAAATTCGTGACGATAATACAGCTCTTGTTGACTTTGGGAGTCTGAAACAGGATATCAGGGTTGACCTTGTGGATGTTCAGGTTGGAGATTTCGTTCTTGTTCATGTAGGATTTGCCATCCAGAAAGTGAACAGGGATGATGCACTTGAGACCAGGGAGCTCTTCAGGCAATGTTATGCTGCAATGGAAGAGGCGGCATAACCGGTTTAATAAATCAGTAGAAAGGGAGGGATCATGTCCCTTAGTTTATCAGCATTGGAAATGCCTGTGAAATTCCGTTGATGATAAACTGAACAGCAATTGCCATAAGCATAATACCCATCAGGCGGTTTACCACCCGGTACTCACGCTGACCAACTCTTTTTGTTATATGGTCAGAGGATATTAAAATTGCATAAGTTATGATTATGGTCAGGATCACCGATCCCAGGATGATCCCAAACTCTATTGGTCTGACAAAAACCGGGGCATCCTGGGAGAGGACTATGACAGTTGTGATAGTCCCCGGGCCGGATATCATCGGGAATGCAAGTGGCATTGAAGAGATATCCTCAGCATCGATACTCTCATACTTTTCAGTTGCCGTGACCTTTGCCCTGGAGGTGCGTCCATACACCATCTCCATGCCAATACCAAATAAAAGCACGCCACCAGCGACTGTAAAGGCACTGATTGTAATCCCAAATAATGAAAGAAGGAAGGAACCGAAGACGGTAAAAAAGATCAGCACCGCCGTTGCAATGCGACATCCGTAGGCCGCAACCTGGCGCTTGTCTTTGGTATCCATAAATTCTGTTATGGCATTGTAAACCAGCAGTGCACCCAGGGGGTTTACCACAATAAGGATGGATGAAAATGCAAAAAGAGAGAAACTTATGAGATCAGTTGCCATGATACCTGATTGGATGTACTAGTAATACACAACCCCGTTTTCAAGGGAGGCAATATTCTCATATCTTTCTGTTGACAGATTGGTGCTGATCACGACCTCCGGAATTACACATCCGAAGCTGTGGGCGGGGAACCAGTAAAGCCCGTCGCCATAAACCGGTTGAACATCATACACCTTCAGGTCTGCTGCGGTAAAGTTCATGGAGACTACACTGACATTAGAGAAGGCAAGTTTTTGCAGGAGCCTGGATTTGATATCATTTTCCCCAAACATAAATGCAAGAACCCTGAATGCATCCTCCAGTGTGTATTCCGTGTGAACGTCGGCATACCCGGGCATTAATGATATCGTGACTGATTCAACTCGAAGGCAACCTTCTGAATCAGTGGTGGCGGCGAATGACTGGGACACCAGGATCAGGAGAGACCCGATCAGCATCACCAGACCGATCTTCATTCTTAAAAGGTTTGGCAATTGCGGTTTAAATCCTTTTGTCAGAAAGAAAAGAAAATGGTATATTATCTCCTGGAAACCAGGGTTATCTCAATTGATGATACATGTGTCTTTCCACTTTCCGTATCGACGACTTCAGTGGAAGTAAAGATGGATTTTTTATCTACATCCTGTAAAAATCTGTTAAGCGCTATTTCAGTGGTGTCAACAGCTCGTGAAATAGCTTTACCCCGTGCCTTGACAATTACTTCCGCTGCCCCATTGTTAAACTGTGTTACAACCGCCAGAACATAGTTCATTACCGGCTTGTTTCCCACAAATACAATGTTGTCGTCCTCCATGCTGACCATAGGTATTACAGGTACCCGCGATCGCAGATCAGTTCGGCGTTCAGAATCGAAGCCCCGGCGGCACCTCTTATTGTATTGTGGCCCATTGCAACATAGCGGATTTGTGGTCTGAGCCTGCCGACGGAAACAGCCATCCCATTGCCTTTCATCCTGTCAAGACGCGGCTGTGGACGGTCTGGCTGGGTCATGTAATCAAGGGATTTCCCTGGTAATGTCGGAAGATCCCTGATAGGGCATGTCCAGTTCATATACGCCTTTTCAACAGTTTCAACAGGGTCTTTGATATCGATCCAGACAGCCATGGAATGCCCATCGATGACAGGTACCCTGTGACAGCTGGCGCTAACAGAGAATGGAGCTTTCACAACCTCGCTCCCATCAAATTTTCCCATGATCTTCATGGTCTCGCGCTCCATCTTTTCTTCTTCCCCGCCTATGAAAGGAACCACATTATCAAAGATAGACATTCCAGGTATACCTTCAAACCCGGCCCCGGATATTGCCTGCATGGTGGCAACCCGTATGTCAGTGAAATGAAAGTTCCTGACTGGTGCCAGGGATAAGGTAAACACGATTGTTGAACAGTTCGGATTTGTCACGATAAATCCATCAGTTCCTGCATCGCGCTGCAACTCTATCATCCGAAGGTGGTCGGCATTTACTTCTGGCACAACAAGGGGAATATCAGGCTCCATCCGGTGGAAGCTTGTATTACTACAGACACCAATGCCTGCTTTTGCACATTCTTTTTCAATATTCCCCGCAAGATCTGCAGGAAGTGCTGAAAATACAATGTCAACATTTTTAAGACTGTCAGTTCTGGTGTCTGCAACCATGATATCTCCTACAGATTCCGGAAGCGGGAGATCAAGTCGCCAGTTTACTGCGTCACGATACTTTTTTCCTGCGCTCCGCTCGGAGGCGGTCAGAACCGTAAGGTCAAAATACGGGTGATCAGCCAGGAGCTGGACAAAACGCTGGCCCACAGCGCCGGTTGCGCCAAGGACTCCAACACTAACCATACCTCGTACATATATCATAACCAGTAAATATAGTGCACCATATTGGATTTTCGAAAAGTTGAAATGAATCGAACAAATTTATTCGCACGTGTTTGAAACCAGACCGGTTGCAAAAACCAGTCGCTTTGAACAAACCCGACCCACGAGCCCCGGGTTTAGTAAAAAAATAGTGTTTATTCCATGGTGATTGCTTCTGCCGGACATACATCCACACAGGAGCCACAGTCAACGCAGAGGTCAACAATTACAACCGCTTTGTCATTTTCCATTGTAATAGCGGCAGCCGGACATTCGTCAACACAGGTTTCACACCCAGTACATTTATCTTTATCATTAATTGCGGTCATTGATATCTCCTCAAAAACTTAAGTGAAATACTTAAAAATAGATTTCGAAGTAATCATGAGAGGTTTAAAACATCCTTCATGCCATATATTCCGGGTTTTTTCCCAAATACCCACCGTGTTGCCCTTACTGCTCCTTCTGCAAATACCGATCGGTCATATGCCCTGTGAGACAATGTGACAGTCTCATAGTTCCCTGCAAACATGACTGCATGGTCGCCGACGATATCACCTCCGCGAATGACATGAACACCGATCTCAGAGCCACGTTCGGTCATCCCTTCCCTTCCGTAAACCTCTTCGCGTGGACCGGTCTCCTCCTGGAGGATCTGAAGGATCGTTCGTGCAGTTCCACTTGGCGCATCTTTTTTGTACCTGTGATGTGCTTCGGTCACTTCAATATCATAATCAGAGAACCTTTTTGCAGCTTCCCTGAGAAGGGTCCAGTAGATGTTCATCCCTATGGAGTAATTGGTTGATATTACAGCAGGAACATTTCCCTGTGCGATAGCCTCATCAATCTCTTTACGTTGTTCCTGGTTCAGACCGGTAGTTCCAAGAATTATCGCGCATCCTGCACGGGCTGCCACCGGAACATTTTGTGCCGCGGCCTTTGCGATC
>JAAYPD010000216.1 GCA_012520015.1 Methanomicrobiales archaeon | reverse complement strand
TACGCAACTGAATCCGTGAACGATGACATGTCATTCGAGCACGAGATAAAGAGTGCAACCACCTCCTCCCTCTATGCAGGGCAGTACTTCGTCGTTATCCAGCACCCGATGTACAACAATGAGTTCGATGTCTACCCGGACAACCCACTCGAGCCACAGTACGTCTATGGATCTTACCCGACCAGGAACTCCCAGATATTCAAGGTTGGCGGATCAGGAGCACTTCAGGGAACTGATGCAGCAGAAGCTCTTATCCAGGCAATCAACTCACCAATGGTAGACGATACCTACACCAAGATGCAGTTCCTCGTAGAAGAACCCAAGGTCACCATCAACCCGATCGGTGAACAGGCTGTAGGTTCCAAGTTCGAGATCAGTGGAACCACCAACCTCATGTATGACGACAACGACCTGCTTGTCGAGGTAACTTCATCCTCATTCAAGCCGACCGACAAGTCACAGAGTGGTGAATTCAGCGGTGCAACCGGAACTGTCAAGGTTCAGCAGGGTACCGATGGTCTGAACAAGTGGGTATTCAACGTTGATGCAAGCACCTTCAAGCCGGATGAGTACATCGTCCGTGTCTCTGGTGTTACCACCGGCGTTGTTGAAACTGCACTTTTCAATGTTGTTGAGGCTGGAGCAATTCCGACCCCGACACCTGTTGTAGTTGAGACTCCGGAAGCAACTCCTGAGCCAACCCCTGAGCCGACCACTGTTCCACCAACCCCTGAGCCGACCACTGTTCCACCAACCCCTGAGCCGACCCAGCAGTCCCCAGGATTTGGTGCACTGGTTGCCCTTGCAGGCCTTGGTGCAGTCGCATTCTTAGTAATGCGCCGGAACTAACCGGAACAAAATCACCCTTTTTTTGTGAAACAAATCATACGGCCATAAATAGGATAAAAGCCGTATGTATCGGTATGAGACTTACCGTCCGGCTTGTAGATATTGCTGCAAGGGGAGTTCTTCTTCATCACAATGATGCAAAATCGCTCGGTGTACTCACGGGCGACCGAATTGTAATCTCTTCTCCAGTAACTGGAAAGGCAGTTGCTGACTATGTTGAAACGACTTCCACCCTTATTGACCAGGGTCGGATTGGAATATATCACCATACCAATGAACAGCTGGCCCTGACAGAAAGCGAGATAGTAGAGGTGAGGGTAGCAGACCGCCCTGTTTCTCTCGATTATGTAAAAAAGAAGATGGATGGAGAGAAACTCTCACGCGAGGAGATAAGAACCATAGTGACGGATATCGCACAGGATACCCTTTCACCAAGTGAAATTACAGCCTTTATTGTAAGTGCATATATCCATAACCTCGACATGGATGAGATAGAGTCCCTCACCCGTGCCATGGTTGAGACAGGAGACCAGATATCCTTTCACACCGGTCCGATTGTCGATAAGCATTCAATCGGGGGAGTCCCCGGAAATAAGATATCTCTGATTGTTGTTCCCATCATCGCTGCAAGCGGACTCTTGATCCCTAAAACCAGTTCAAGAGCTATTACCGGGGCTGGTGGAACCGCGGATCTCATGGAAGTATTAGCCCCCGTAGAATTTGATGCATCCAAGGTCCAGGAGATGACTACTAAAGTTGGCGGCGTTATCGTATGGGGAGGTGCAACAAACATTGCCCCTGCAGATGACAAGATCATCATCCAGGAATATCCTTTTAAAATAGACCAGATAGGGCAGATGATCGCAAGTGTTATGGCAAAAAAATTTGCGGTCGGTGCAGATGTTGTGGCAATTGACATCCCGGTAGGTAAGTACTGCAAGGTAAAAACAATTGAAGAAGGCAGAAAATTAGCAAGGCAGTTTATTGACCTTGGTGAACGGTTGAATATGCGGGTTGAATGTGCACTGACATATGGAGATGCCCCGGTAGGAGGAGCAATCGGCCCAAAACTTGAGATAAAGGAAGCATTAAGCGTACTGGAAGGGAATGATTCACCCCGCTCCCTTATCCAGAAAAGCTGCGTCATTGCAGGGATAGCTCTGGAACTTGCCGGAAAGGCAAACCGGGGAGAAGGAGCCAGCCTGGCACTGGACATATTACAGTCTGGAAAAGCCCTTAAAAAATTCCTTGAGATTATCGAGGTCCAGGGAGGAGATCCTGGTATTACTTCTGAAACCATCTCTCCTGGTGAATACTCCTTTACCGTCAATGCCGACACCAATGGATATGTAATAGATCTCAACAACCACTCTCTGATCACCATTGCACGGATCGCTGGTGCTCCTGCAGATCATGGTGCAGGGATATATCTTTATGCAAAACATGGCACCAGCCTTTCCAAGGGAGAACCCATCTTTACTATCTATGCAGACCGGAAATGGAGGCTTGAAAAGGCGATAGAAGTAGCAAGAAGGCTCAGGCCTGTAATGGTTGAAGGCATGCTCATCGACCGTGTTCCCCATGTAAGGGAGTGGACACCCGGACGATCCCGTAGTCTGGATTAACGGGTTATCCCGTACCCTTTTGTTCTATAACCACCAACACACTATATCAGGTATGCATTTTCCTGCTGCATGTATCGTTAGTATATGTCTGATCCTTTCACTCTGCCTTGTTACCGGTTCATCGGTAATGATAATCGTATTTGAACAATCTGACAGGACAGTACTCATACCGGAAGCCATAGTTTATGCAGATGGAAAAATTGCAGGGAAAACTGATATAAATGGCGCATTTAACCTGAATTTTGAAGGGTATCAGCCTGTTGTCAGGGTAGCAAAAGGGGGATATACCGAGTGGACCGGCTCACCCGCTGAGAATGACACAGCAATTCTGGTCCCGCTTCAGGTCAGAAACAGCACACTTCACGTTGAAGTGTTTGACGCAGATACGCTTGTTCCAGTTCAGGATGCCTATATTGTCGTCACCGCCGAGGATGGTACCAGGCAGGAAGCTCGTTCAGGATCTGAAGGAAAGGCCGATCTTGGCCTCAGGGCAGACCAGGTTTACAGTATCGAGATCACTGCACCCAATTTTCAGGCAGCCCAAGACACCATTGTCACTGGAGGGGATTTGACAAATGTTCAGTACTCCCTTGTAAGAAATGACCGTATATCCATACGTGTCCTCGACTCAGCCGGATCAATTCCCATCCAGTCTGCTCACATTCAGATAGATGGCATAAAAGCCGGAACAACTAATGACAGGGGCATCCTCATCTCGAATACAAGCAGAAATATTGAACATATCTTTGATATCTCTGCAGATGGGTATGAACCTGCTCATGTTGCAAGGATAATCTCTTTCGAAGATCAGGTGGTTGACTTTCCACTGGTAAAGGCAAAATCCACCGTCTTCGTTTCTGTATATAACAGGGATCAAAAACCACTCTCGAACGCATCTGTCCTGATGGACGGGGTTTTGCTTGGTGATACTAATGAGTTTGGCCGGCTGATGGTTCCTGCGCTTGAGATAAGGCAGTATGAATTTGTCGTAAACCGGGACGGTTATAAAAAGAATACCTTGTCTTTTACCCCTGGTAAAGAGACTGGTGAACTGATCATCGTACTTGAAAGTGAGTTCACTGACCTTGAAGTATTTGCCAGAGATGCATATGGAAACCCGCTAAAGGATGTTACAATATTTCTCCTTGGAGATGCCCAGGAAACCCTGAACACCTGCGGGACAGATGTGAATGGAACCTGCCTGTTACCTGCAATTGAAGGAAAGATGTATCGCATAAGGGCGGAAAAGGGTGGATACTATCCTAACTCATCGGCTGCTGATACGCAATCAAATCCCAATACCATCATACTTCATAACCCGGCCACGGCAGGTACAGATACCACGGGACCTTCTCCTTTAATCCCTGTAGCTGCAGTGCTGGTCCTTGTTGTCATCGGAGCAGGCTTTTACCTGTTCATAAAGGGCAGGCGGCCACGCAGAAAAAGTCGGACGAATAGAAGAAGGTCTCTATAACCTGGACGGATCCAGTGGGAATCGAACCCACGTCTCCGGGTCCGAAGCCCGGTAGGATATCCGCTACCCTATGGATCCCCTCAGAATTTCAATCCATAGGCTGATAATCTTTATTCTCCAATCCTTTAGCCATGATACTGTCATCACAGTCAATCCAGGCCCTTCTGTCCATCCAGCCTGAAAACGGAGGGTTAGTCATCAGGCCTTATGCACAGGAGAGTCAGCAGCCAGCTTCTTATGACCTGCGTGCATCAGAGCCTGTTGTAATTAATAAGAATATGATGACGCTCCTTGCCAGCAAGGAGTGGGTTGAACTGCCTGTTGGCATAGCCGCAACCCTCCGTTTTCAGGCTGGATGGACAGAAGGGCCTGGATTGACTGTGATGACAGTATCATGGCTAAAGGATTGGAGAATAAAGATTATCAGCCT
>JAAYPD010000215.1 GCA_012520015.1 Methanomicrobiales archaeon | reverse complement strand
CTCATCATCCTGGCCTGAAAGGAAGATCACCGGTATATGAAATATGGCGGTTATGAACTTTGTAGCCGTGATACCATCTATCTTTCCGGCAAGATTAATGTCCATAAGAACCAGGTCAGGGAGATGTTCAGCTGTTTTATAAAGTGCATCCTCCCCGGTGGCAACCCTGGCACTTATGACATAACTACGCTGAACAAGAAATCTCTCGATAAGAGCGGCGATAATATCATCGTCCTCAACGACGAGAATTTCAGTCAACCGGCTTTTCCTGGTATTAATCATCAGGCATCAGTCAGATCAGGATTTTTTAAAATCAAACAATAATTATCAGTTGTTTATTCCAGTTTATTAATACTCGTTTTATTTTTATTCATCGATATTCACGTTTTGTATACTGGTATTTTTCAGCATCTCCACCGTGGAATACAATATAAAACCATTCATATATTGATTTTAATGCACCAAACTGGTCATATCTTCGCATTGAGAAGCTAACAAAGAGTTTTCTGTCAAATTTTACTTTTCCGATCCTCTTCATCCTGTGTGCCACCTCAAGATCATCCCCTGCATCTGATACCCGGTACATCCCTGCTTTTTTAAAAGGGTCTGTCCTGAAGGCACTGTTACATCCGAGTGTAAAAAGCACCGTTCTGGTAAGGTACCCAAGATATGCAAAACTATTTGCAAGGAATAGGTAAAACCTGTTTTTTATTGTAGCTTCGACAGGTTTTACGGGCCCGTATAACATGACCACATTGGGATCTGAAAAATTCTGCTTAATTCTGCTGAGCCAGTCAGGTGGAAGGATGGTATCCGCGTCGGTTGTCGCAATTATCTCTCCGCGGGCGCGTAAAGATCCATCATTTCTTGCACCTCCTACCTTGGGACTGGTCTGGATAAAGACAATATCTGCATATTTTTCTGCAATTTCACGCGTCTTGTCTTTTGATCCTCCATCGACGACAATAATCTCGTATTCATCCCGTGGAAAATTCTGGTTTGTTAAAGATACAAGGCATCTTTCTATGCGTTCTTCTTCATTAAATGAAGGAATTACTACAGATATCATGATGTTACCAGTTCATTATATAGATGGAGATGGTCGCGGCAGATTCTCCTGATGTCATACCTGGATGAGTATTCACGTGCCCTTAAAGCACATGTCTGCAATCCCTGCCTGTTTGAGAGCTCTTCATGGGCTTTGTCAGGAGTGTTAAAGTATCGAATCGAGTCCTGGTATATTTCACGAAATTCAGGAATATCCCTGGCAATCACCGGGAGGCCACAGGACTGAGCCTCAAGAACGGAAAGCCCGAAGGTCTCGGCATAGGTGGGCATTATAAATACGTCTGCTGCGCAATATGCCTCGGAAATATCCCTGACAAAGCCGGTGAACAGAACATTTCCAGGTTTTCTTTGTATCATCATTTTTAATTTGAGATAATCCTTTGATATCAGCCCATAGGGAAAGCCCCCGACCCATATGAAACGTGTATCCGAATTCCTGGCCGCAAGGTTTAGAAAGTCATAGATACCTTTCCTTGGACTAATCTGGGCTACAGTTAATACAACCTTCTCCTCTGGTGTGATATGCCACATCTCCCTGAACATCTCACGTTTTTCTGTGGACGGAGAGAAATAATCCCGGTCAATACCATTTGGTATTCTTGTAACCGGAACATCAGGAACCATCTCCATGACCTCTTTTTCACAGGCTTCGGAGATAGTGATGATGTGATCAAACTTTCTGTAAATTTCCGGGTATCGTTTGTTAATAGCCCTGGTGAGGGCAAGGTTTCCGATATTTACCCTGGGTGTTGAATGGGCAGTCAGAATTTTTTTACCTGATGCCAGGCGCCGGTTTAATAATGCAACTGGTCCAAACGTGTGATAGTGGAAGAGATCTGCCTGGTACCTGTACCGTTCCCATGTCAGATCAATCCCATCCTGGTTTTTCAGACTTTTATAAAGTGTCCGCGCAACCGTTGAGCATCCTATGTACTTGAAGACAAACATGTCTTCAACGACAAAATTGATTCTCATGTAAGATCGTTGATAAAGTTCAGGACCGAGCGGATGATCCCGTCCATATTCAGGTATTCAAACTGTGAAAACCGACCGACCAATGGAATCCCCTGGTGATCGAAATAGTCCCTGATTATTTTGATATTCCTGAGATAATCAAGGTCATATACCACGTATGCAAATTTATTTCGCGTTATCTGTGTTGTTATAACCTGATCAAGACTGAAAAGACCAAGGGATGCGAGAGAAGAGATGACATGGTCAACAGCTTCTTTATCAGTCATACACGATATCGAATTACCATCATTGTAAGTGATCTCTGCCAGTATTGACGAACAACCATCCGGAGCATTTTTATCAGAAAAGTTTGATGGAAATGAGATCCGGTTGGCATAAGAAGTATTGTTATCCGTAATATATGCCCATGAATATGGAGGAACATCGCCCCTGATTCCGATACCGATTGCCATAACCGAGTTGTATTTCAGCCCGGCAACTGCTTTTTGCACTTCATCCGGAACATTTTCCAGGCATGGAAGCAGGTTCTGGAGCGGAATGGTGCTGATAATCCGATCTGCAGCGAGGGTTCTCGTTCCATCTGTGACAATGAAAACCTTATCCTGCCTGATGATCCGGGTGACCTGAAAATCAGTCAGGATTTTTTCCCTGGCAGGTTCCATAATTGCATGAATCAGTGTCTCAATACCTCCGGTGACTGGATATGAAAAGACTGCCTGGTGGGTATATCCTTCTGTCTCAATCCCTACCGCGGACCTGATGATATCCTCAACCGGCGGGCGTGGGACTCTTCCTTCCATCCAGTGTGCTGACATCAGGTGTGGAGGATAGTTCCAGATTTTTGTGTTATAAGGGATCAGGTATGTATCTGCAATACCTTTTCCGAAAGTCTGCAATATCCAGTCCTGAAAATTCTTCGGGCTTTCATACTCGCCCTTTTCTGAAGCGATGAGGGTTTTTATAAATTCGCTAAGGCAGTAATAACAGTCTTCTTTTGGAAGCTCTGAAAGGGCATTTTCAAATGGATATTTTATGTACTTTCCTTTGTAGAGAATTTTTGTATTCCTGGTCCGTTCTGCCCTGTCTGCACCAAGAACGTCGTGAATAAAGGATAAAACTTCGGTATCTCTTGAGAAGATTATGTGGGATCCTCCGGTATCAAAAGTAAAACCGTCTGTCTTTTTGGATCTGCACAATCCCCCGGGGGTTCTTTCCTGTTCCAGAACAGTAATATCTTCTCCTTTCTCTGTGAGGATGCGTGCCAGCGTCACTCCGCAAAGCCCGCCACCTAATATCAGTGTTTTCATGTTCCTGAAAATACATCAAAAATTTTTGTTATACGTTCCATAACCTGGATTCCCATATTATCAACTTTTCAATATGCCAATATGATTAGGACGATGAGACAAAAAAAGGATTGCAGATGGACAAGATGCATATAAACAGTAAGATCCTATAACACAAAGAATTAATCAATAATCCTGCTATTACGCAGGTTTAAAAGCGACTGCCTGATCAGTCCTGGAACATTATTACTGATTATCTCACCATGCCCCGGATATATGGCATTAATTTTCTTCTTTGCCAGCTCTTCAAATCCAAATGCAAAAGCCTTTTCATAAGTGTTATCTGTGCCCCATATCATCACCGGAGTGTCACCTGAAAATAGGATCTCCTCTTCCGGGCAGTAAATACAGATAGAATCGGATGTATGGCCTG
>JAAYPD010000214.1 GCA_012520015.1 Methanomicrobiales archaeon | reverse complement strand
TGTTTATCTTTTTTAGCCTATGCCAGTGCTCCACCATAACACCTGATTCATATCTTTCCAGTGACTTTACCGAAGATACAACCATCGTCTCCTGTGTTGGTACCCTTAAGACCGAAGGGGACCTCCTGGTAAGAAGCAATGGAATCCGGGAAGGATTTGGCGCAACCGGAAAAGGTATCAGGGTGGGGGTCATTGGAAACGGGGTAATGTCCCTGGAACTGTCCCAGGCAATGGGTGAGCTTGGCCAGGTTACAGTATTTGAGAGGGGTATTGGGGATGAAGGAACTGCAATGCTTGAGATAATTCATGATATTGCCCCTGATGCAGAGCTCTGTTTCCATGCATATGGAGGTGACAAAGACCAGTTTAAGCATGCGGTATCTGTCCTGGCCGATGCAGGATGCAGGATCATCTGTGATGATCTTTACTTTTTCAAGCAGCCTTTTCTTGAAGATGGTGATGTGGCAGACCATATCAGGGAGGTCTTAAAGAAGCATCCTGACTGCATCTATGTAACGGTTTCAGGTAATTTTGCATCGCTCCATTACCAAAAGCCATGGAAGCCAGGTCTCAGCATTGGATATGAAAGGACGATACATGACTTTGGCGAAGGTTATTCGGCGATTCCAATGACACTTTTGCCAGGTGATGAGGTCATCATAACCTTGCAGTGGGACGATCCATGGGGATATGCTCTGCATGATTATGACCTGTTTCTCACCGATCCAAACAGGGGAGAGGTTGTTGCGACGAGCATGAATATACAGGATGAGACAGGAGAGCCGTTTGAACACCTGGTTTTTAAAAACGCGATAAACGAATCGAGACGGGTGTCATTATCAATAGTCAGAAATGGTGAGAATTTCACACCAAACATTCTTGAGATGTATATCAGGAATATAGATGCAAGGCAGGTGGAGACTGATATTGTAAAAGATCCAGCTGATTCAATATTTGGCCATGCCGCTCTTGAAGAGGTCGTGACCGTCGGCTCTGTCAGGATAGAGGCACCACATTTGATCTCGCCTGATTCATCACAAGGCCCTGTTACAATCCAGATCCCTGAACCATCCAGGAGGTGGAAACCAGATATCTGTGCACCAACAAATGTGCAGGTAAGTGGTGCGGGGAGTTTTCCAGTCCCTTTCCCTGGAACAAGTGCCGCAGCACCTCATGTCGCCGGGGTCATCGCACAACTGCTAAGTTCATTTCCAGATCTCACGCGGAATGAACTGACAGAAGCATTGTATGAGAATGCATTTGACCTGGGAGAACCTGGCTGGGACCCCGTATACGGATATGGACTGGTCGATGCTGTAAAGTCATTTCAGGCCCTTATGGAGAGGGAAAACTCCTGGTAAAACTTAACAAATCTCATAGCTGGAAACAATCTTTCTGCATTATTGCAAAAGATTTGTCATAGACTCTGAACTGAATATACAGACCTTATCTGCATATCCAGGTTCTCTTTTGGAAGGGCGCCGGACACCCTGTGGATTACTGTTCCATTCTGGAAGAAGAACAGGGAGGGTATGGCAGAGATCCCAAGCTGGTATGCCATCTGCTGGTTTTCATCAGTATTACACTTGGCAAAACGGATTCTTCCTGCATACTCTGCTGAAAGCTGTTCGATGACCGGGGAGAGCATGCGACAGGGACCACACCAGGGTGCCCAGAAGTCAACGATGAGGTTAGGATTTTCACGAATGACAGAGTAAAAATTTTCCTGCGTGAGAATAAGAATACCGGCAGAATCCGATGGTGGAGACATTATGCGCTGTCTGATTTCATCCATTCTTTTTGCCCTTAACCGCTCAAGTTCCTCATCCATGGAAGATGTTTGGTTATGTGCAGTTTTAAAAATTCTCATATGGCAGACGAAATCTATATATGATAATCCGTGAGACATTTATATCCACTTTTAGCGAGGTGGGGTAGTCAGGATATCCCGACGGGCTCATAACCCGTAGACCGATGGTTCAAATCCATCCCTCGCTATACTTCTTTTCAGGTATTGTCTTCATGATTCCTGGTATTCATCCATATTACGACCAGTTTATCAGGATAGCTGGTCTTTCTGACAGGACATGTAATTACCAGATAAAGGAAATTTTCCTTGGAGATGCAGAAAACTTCAAAATATCCTGTATTTTTGTCACCCTTGATGATCTCAGACAGGTGATCATCTGGGATTGTTCAAAAAAGACAGATCTGCCAGTCAGCATAAAAAATGAGCTCATAAAACAGCTTCAAAACTCCGGGGCATATGCAGGATATCTCTTTTTTCAGGATGCAATTGTCCAGTCCATTAGCATGCGGGGGCCGACACTGGAGTTTGAAAAGGGGGCGTATCCATATCCTGAACTTCCAGGTGATGATGTCATCTGTGAATGCCAGGAGATAACCCTGGCCCTTGACGGCTACCTTGACCAGCTTCATAAGACTGTTTCCCGGATTTTTTTAAGGGCCTATGGAGAGGGTGAACCAGATATGCAGGAACTGATCGTCCTTTCATGCATCCTAAAGACATTTTTTAGAAAAATCCTGCTTCAGCATGGGATTGATATAGATGCCCTGGAAGGTTCCCTCATGCAGGATCTCATCACTCTTGGTTCTGCTATACCAAAGTACCTGGATAATGGACCCGAACCTTGGGCAGACCAGGTTATATCTTCAGTTATGGTGAAAGAGGGATGCTCAGTCAGGGTGCCTGAACCAATTCGTATTCACCTTACAGACCCGGTCATGGTAAACCGTGCCATCCGAAGACTTTTAAACAGGGTGAAAATCCGGAAGAAAAAGGCAGAATATACGGCAGGAGGATGTGATCTCTCATCTCTATTCTCATCCCGGGTCTTTGCTCACGTAGTAAGAGGTCTAAAAGAGGCGGGCAAGCCAAATGCAATTATCGACCCGCTTGCAGGAGACGGGGAATTAGCCCTGGTTATTCTCAGGCTTTTTGACAGCCAGGAAAAGTCACCGTCTGACCATTTCAGGAAGATAGCAAGAACCGTATTTACTGCAGATCCATCCCTCTCATCGGTGATGCTGACAAGGTTCGGACTGGTATTGCAGATGATGGATGGCAGCTTAATGCACCCGGACATGCTTCGGCCATGCCCCTGGGATATTATGGGCATCTTTTGTTCAAATGTGAGACCAGGAAACACCCTGCTTACCAGAGAGATAGAGGATGAGTACTTATCAGTCCGGCAGGCAAAAGAAGCAGTCTGCTCCATGAGACCGATAGACCAGGGCTGGCTTATGGAACTTAAAGATACCAGGGCCATGCTTATAACCGCACCATGCAGGAAGATGAACCTGAAAACCCCGGAGATGGAGCAATACCTGTGCAAACGGTTTAAATCATATTCACATGAGGACATGACTGCCCTTTATGCCGCAGAACTTGCGATCCGCAATTTAAACCATGATTCATACATCTTTTTGCCTTCCAGCTGGCTATCAGATATGCATGCAGCCCAGTTCAGGAAAATGCTAAGAGAAAGCAGGGTAACAAAGATAATTCTTGAAGAACCATCAGAAGGCGGGAGAATACATGAGTCCTGGTCATGTATCAGTGCAGGGGAACCTTTACCATCGGTCATGATAACAAGGATTGCAGATGATGGATTTGCCAGATCATATCCCCTGAGAAAAGAGGATCTTCCGGAGACTGACGGGTGGAACCCTGAAGATCCATCAGGAAAGGAGATCCTGAATTACCTGGCAAAGGACACGGTCCCACTATCTGAATACTGCCTTGGAGCCCTGTACAGGCCACGTGACATGGAAGGAAAGACAGGATGCTTTCTGTCAATACAATTCAGACAAGGGCAGCTGCTGGTCTTATCAGGAGAATCCCCTGACAGGAATGCTGACCTTATCATCAAAGGACCTGATGAATATCTTGAAGGTCTTCTCCAGTCAGAACTGATCAGCTGGTACTGCAGGTTCGTGACCAGGACCAGGTCTGCTGTTCATCCTGAGCAGCTCATCGCTGCAATACCTGTTCATCAGCCAGACTGGTTTTCACCGGAAGAGAGGATGTATGTAAAACAGATAACAGAATCATTACGTGAAAGATCTTTTTTAACACGCAGGTTACAGTACTCAAAGGCTTTTCATGACAGGGAGAGGATAAGGAAAAAACTCCTTCTGGCGGATGAAATGCTAAATAAAGGAGTGTATTTCTTATACCGGGTTCCAGTCACTCTCCATGAACAGTTGTCCTTTGAAAGCATGAGAACAATTCATCAGTTCCTGAGATAATCATCTTACATTAAATGATCATCAGGCAGTTTTTCATTCCAGGTATAGCTCACAGTTCATACCTTCTTGGAGGGGTATCCTCCTGCATGATCATTGATCCGGCACGTGATCCGGATATCTATATTCATGCTGCAGAAGAGGAAGGATTTACAATCACGGGGATTTTAATGACTCATCTCCATGCGGATTTCATATCCGGTCACATTGATCTCCATGAAAGAACAGGTGCACCGATATATGCTCCGAAAAGCGCCGCA
>JAAYPD010000213.1 GCA_012520015.1 Methanomicrobiales archaeon | reverse complement strand
TCAGGTCTATTATCCTTCCGCAGGCCATGAGGATTGCCCTGCCTGGATGGTCTAACCAGTACCCTGAAATCCTTACCGAATCATCTGTCTGCTATGCGATCGGGGTTGCTGAATTACTCACCCGTTCCTCGCAGATTGTATCGCAGACATATGTTACCATGCCCATCTACATGGCCTGTGCAGTAATCTTCATACTTTTAAGTTATGTTGGTACAACAGGGATTCACCTGCTTGAGAAAAAAATTGCTATACCCGGTTTCGGACCAGGAGATTCATAATCATATGACCGAAGAAAAATATATTTTACGAATTGAGAATATTAAAAAATCGTTCGGAACAAATGAAGTTTTAACCGGCGTTTCAATAAATGTCAAAAAAGGTGAGACAATCTGTTTCATTGGCCCGTCCGGCACTGGAAAAAGTACCCTTCTTCGTTGTATAAACCAGCTGACTATTCCAGACAGCGGAAAGATATTTCTTAATGACGAGGAAGTTACCCATGCCGGGCCAAGGATAAATTACTTCAGGCAAAAGATCGGCATGGTCTTTCAGAACTTTTTTCTCTTTGATCATCTGACTGCAGTCCGAAACGTTGAGATCGCCCTTCTGAAAGTGAAGAAGATGAACCCGAAAGAAGCGCGGGAGAAGGCGATGTATGAGCTGAAACAGGTTGGAATGGCCAACTGGGCAGATCATTATCCGGCTGAACTTTCAGGTGGCCAGGCCCAGCGGGTCTCTATAGCAAGGGCCCTTGCAATGGACCCTGAAATCATGCTGTTTGATGAACCTACCAGCGCTCTTGACCCTGAGCTGACCAGGGAAGTTTTGGAAGTGATGAAGAAGCTGGTTATTGATGGTATGACCATGCTCGTGGTGACCCATGAGATGGGATTTGCCTGTTCGGTTGCAAACAAGATCTGTTTCATGGAACATGGTCAGATAAAGGAACAGGGAAGTCCGACAGAGCTTCTGAACAATCCTGAGTTTGAGCGATGTAAAGCATTTATTGGAGAATTCAGGGAATACAGCCAGTAAAACAGAACCATGGATCAGATTACTTTTATTTTTGATGTAATGCTTCCGGCCTTTTCAAATGGCCTGCTTATGACCTTGTCACTTATTGCAATCTCTGCACCTGTTGGTTTTGTTCTGGGAGTGGCGATTGCATGTGGACGGGTTTACGGAGGGAGAGGGCTTTCATGGCTGATGAAGCTGTATACAATCTTTTTCCGGGGATGTCCGTTATTACTGCTTCTTTTTATTCTGTATTTCGGCCTTCCATCGGTAGGCATTGTCTTTACACCTTTTGTAGCCTCGGTTCTGGGTTTTATTTTATGTAATAGTGCATACAACTCTGAATATGTCAGAGGCTCTATCATCTCGGTAAAAGAAGGTCAGTTAATTGCTGCCAAGGCTCTTGGCATGACAAAAAACCAGGCTATAATAAATATTGTATTACCCCAGGCTTTAAGGAGATCTATTCCGGGAATTTCCAATGAATTTATTTACCTGATCAAATACTCGTCACTGGCTTACATGATCACTCTTGTTGAACTAACCGGTGCAAGTAAGCTTATCGCAACAAAATATTTTGCTTATAACGAGACATTTTTCGCTGTTGCACTTGTATACCTTGCCCTTGTTACTGTCACAACTTTTGGAGCAAATGCACTCGAGAAAAAATATGCTGTTCCGGGCTGAAAAAAAATCAGAGAACGCTTGGATAAACAGTTCCTGATTCTGTTTTTCCATATATTTCATCACCTGGAAAAGTAGCTTTAACCGCATATTTTCCATTGTCACTTGTCGGGAATTTAAATTCAAAATATCCAATCTCATCAGTGATGACAGGTCCAAGCGTCTGCCAGATTCTTCGTGCATCTTCTTCACATAGAGCACAGCTGTATGAAGGAAGGCCAAAGGAATACCATACATTCCTGTACGGGATACCATTTCCTTCAAAATCCCTGAGCCATCCGCTCATTTGTGCTGATTCACCTCTGAATACTCGATTAAACGGGCCTGATATTGTGAGCTCTGTTTCTTTTGTCTTTGCACGTGGAGTTACTTTTATCGGCACTATTGGGCTTCCATACTCATTGTACCTGGATTGAAAACTCCAGTCTCCGATGGCATCAGCCATTAGCTCAAGGCTAAAAAGTCCGTCAACATCTGTTTTAAGCTGGTAATATGCATCCGCCCTGCTCTCCCCTGGGGACTTTACCTGGAGAAGAACTCTGTCACCCGGACGAACAAGCAGGGAGGGAACGATGTAACCTTCAATCAGAATTGTATCTCCTACTTCGATCACAGGTTTTGACACGAGAAGATCGATGAAGGTCTCTTCCGCTTCAGCCTTTGAACTATCTGCTGTCGTGGAATATACACAAGCTGCTTCAAAAACAAGCAGTAAAAAACATATTCTAAATAAATCCGGCCATTTGATCATATGATTCACAATTAACTGATGAACAGCCAACCATATGAGTTTTTCCAGAAGGACAATAGTCGCTTTCAGGACATTGGATTAATAATTTCGAACTGAATTTTAATAGATTTTTAGTCATTTAACAAATTTTCAAAAACAGTAACAATAGTAATTTCTTTTGATACAATAGCAGCTTGGATGATTTCCCGAGGACTCGCGTACCTCAGTACCGTCATCCACGTTAGATGTCTTAACTTCCGTGTTCGGAATGGGAACGGGTGTCACACACCTGCTTTGGCCG
>JAAYPD010000212.1 GCA_012520015.1 Methanomicrobiales archaeon | reverse complement strand
GGATCAGCCGGATCCTAGGGTCTTCAAAACTCCTGACGACCTCTGCCCCGTCATCGGTGGAGCCGTCGTCCACCACGATCACCTCGAAGTCCTGGAAGGTCTGGGCGAGGACCGAGTTCAGAGCACGGGCAATATGGGGGCCTTTGTTGTAGAGAGGGATAACGACCGAGACTTCAGGGTTCATTTTCTTCTGCGGCCCTCGATTCTATGCACGGCATCCGGTTTCTCATCTCAATTTCATGGATTTTTGCCGGTTCTCCCTTATTTCTTGATATTTTCATGAGATATCCACAAAAGGATGTTGGATAGGAAATAGCAAAGGAGAACAGTCCCTGATAACCTACAGTTTCTTGTATTATCTCTATCCTTTCGTAATCATATTTATCACCATGACTTTCACTCTCCCCTCCCTTCAAGTAATATGCTATTGGGATGCCAATATAACTCATTTTTTGCCCGAATTTAACTAATGCTCGGAGTAGCCAGTCAAAGTCTGCATATATTTTGTAATCAGTGTTAAAATTTCCACACTTCACGAAGGCGGATTGTTTAGCAAAAATTGTTTGATGACAGTACCCCCTACGGAGCAAATCCGGAATACCGGCACGGTAGCCAGAGCATCGCTGCTCACTATTATTGTCATAATAGATATAATCCCCGTATAGTATATCACTGTCAGAATTGGCGTTAAACCGTTCAATGACGTTTCTCAGAACATTATTGTCACAAAGATAATCTCCGGCGTTTAAGAAGTATACTAGATCGCCGGTTGCATATTTTAATCCCTTATTCATGGCATCATAGATTCCCTTATCTTTCTCAGATAGCATTACGTCAATTTTATTTTCATATTTTCCTATAATATTCAGCGTGTTGTCGGTGGATCCACCGTCAATAACAATATACTGGACATTGGTGTACGTCTGAGCAATTACACTTTTGATTGTTCTCTCTATAAGTCCTTCGCAGTTAAAACAAACGGTTATTATCGATATTTTACCATCTACCACAGTTATCCCCCAGGAGTTGTGAAACTATGTATTTATGGACCATGTTATTCTTTGACGTTATGTGTAGCATTAATGCTGTTTTAAGGTATTATACATGCCAATTTATGTTTTTTGTTTTTCTCCTCTCCATCCGGCCACTGCTAAATCGCATGGATAAAATTTCCCAGACAGGAATTCATTTATCGCTCATTCAGCATCGCTTCGTAAAACGCAAGATACTCCCTCACCATCCTCTCCAGCCCAAATCGCCGTGTCGCGTCCTCCGCAGCCTCTTGACCCATTCGCACCCGGAGTCCTTCATCCGCCAGCAGATCGAGGACCACCCCTGCCATCGCCCGGGCATCCCCTACCGGCACCAGGAACCCTGTCCTTCCCTCCACGACCTGCTCAGGGATGCCGCCGACCGCGCTCGTCACGACCGTGGTGCCGCAGGCCAGGGCCTCGAGGACGGTGGTCGGGAAGGTGTCGGCCCGGGCGGGGTGGAGGTAGAGGTCAGCGGCCTGATAGTACCGTGCGACTTGTTTGAGGTCTTTCTGGTAGGGGACGAACCGGATCGCGACGTCGCTGATCTGTTTAGGCGTTGAGTCTAAAAAGTACCAAGTACCTGGGTGATCAGAATACTCATAACTTTTGAGGGCGCTCCAAAATACTCTTATAGAGATTGATATATTGCCTGGCCACCACTTTGCTATCGAAGCACTTAAGGACCTTCTCCCTCGCGTTTCTTGAAAGTGTCGCATATTCGGGTGAATGGAGTACCCAACATATACCTTCGGCCAGATTGACCGGACTGAATGGCTCCGCAAGATAGCCGTTGCGCTTATGCTCAATGAGGTCTCCGTTGCCACCAATATCAAAGGCCACCACCGGGGTTCCGCACGCAAGCGATTCCATAATGGCGTTGGATAAGTTTTCTTGTAAAGAGGGCACCACCATGACATCTGCGGCACAATAGAGCAACCGAAGCGAGGCCTCGTCCAGATGACCAAGATAATGAGATGCAAAGCCAAATTCAGGTGCATTATCCGGTCGAGAACTGCCGAAGACTACTAATTCTATATCACTGTTTTTCGGTAATGTTTCAAGAGCTTTTACCAATTCGGTATAGCCTTTGCGTGGATCGCTCGTTGCAGACATGGCACCGTAAAGTACCAGTTTTTTATTGAGTGGTAGACTTAAATCCACTCGAGCCTGCTCTTTGTTGACAGGCATGAACTTTGTGGTGTCTATGGGATTGGGCAAGTTGACTATCCGGTTATGAGAAAACAAGAGACTTTGACTGGCGCAATCAGCAAGCCAACTGCTCAGACCAACCACAGTCACATTATCCAACTTTGCAAAAGTATTCCGTTTCCGGGCGAAGACGTTTTGGCTCAGGTCATTCACTTTCTTTGAACCCAGCACAGGGCAGGAGCAGCAGCCAGATTTGTATTTACCGCACCCTTCGTCATAGTGGCAACCACCCGTAAAAGCCCACATGTCATGCAGACTCCAGACAATGGGTTTTTTGATTCTGCTCAGGTCCTCAGTGCGGATCATACCGCCACAGATCCAATGCAGGTGAACTATATCTGGGTCAATGATCTCAATGGCGTCTACAACCTCACTAAAAGGCAGCCATGCTGGAGAGAACAGGGTTCTTGTTTTGTTTTTGTAGCGTTTAAGCGGTAACGCCTCTAATCTGGGCCGAAGTCTACTCATGATGTTTTGAAATTTTGTTCTATTGGCGAGTTCGGTCACCGTATCGTCGTTGCTACCTTTTGACTGCACCAAGATCTGGCTGTCTACGCCAGCGTCGAGTAGAGATCGATGCAGGCGGTATGCCGCACGGGCCGCCCCGCCCTGGATGTCGAATGTGTTGACGATAAGGATTTTCATCGTATAACATCTCTTTTAAATAAAACTCTTGATATTTTGTTAATTCCCTGCACAGGAAGAGATTTTGTACGGTAAAATTTCCTGAACTCCAGCATAAGATCCTCATTGAGTTGAATATCTTTTATGAAGGCACAAGTTCGCTTTGCTCTTGAGAGATCGTTTTCAAAAATATGTGTCTCTCCGCAATGTGTGCCTGTTCCATCATGGCCGATGTTGTTAACATATGAGTGGCAAGGACAGACAGAGTACATCCCCTGCTTAAAATGCGCATAACTAAATCGGATGGACCAGGAATTGATTTTACCTTCCATCTGGGATTTGAGCATACCTGTGAGGTCATCTCCTCCGCGATTGAACAGCTTTTGCTGACGAGGATCATTTATGAATTGATGATAATCCTTAAGCTCCCAGTCGACAAGGTTCCAGCGGTCGGCCCAGGTAGCCCAACCCCATGACGAATTCCGATAGTTTAGGTAGACGTCATCGGTAAAGTTTTTGGGAAATTTCATACAGGCTGGCGGTAGGGTGTAGCCACTTATCGACATAATTTCAGGGTTATCGTGATAGAGTTCCAGCGCCTCATTCATAAACCGCAGGAAGTAAGGACTTGTTACGAGGTCGTCTTCCAGCACGATCACCCTGCCGTAGTCGTTCACAGTCCTCGTCACCCCGTCGATGATCGAATCGGCCAGTCCCCAATTTTTATTCCGCTCAACGATCGTGACTGTTTTGAATCCCTTTATTGTTCTGATATACTCACGGACTCTGGCGACATATTCTATTGCGTGCTCATTTTTGGGAGCGTCACTGTAGATGAAGAGCTCACTTTCGCTCGCCAGCTCGTTCTTTTGTAGTGCTTCCACCGTCTGCTGCGTATGCCACGGACGGTTGTAGACGAAGAGGATTATAGGAGCGGGTTCAATTTCGTTCATTTGCCCGTCCTCTTCTGCATAAAATGCGTAATAGAATCATGGCTTCCTCAGGTATATTGTTTGTAGAGAGATTTAGAGCAATCCATATTGATTGTGAGGTCTTCCATGGGCATGTCAAATCCTATGGTACCTTTCAACCTAGATTCAATAATTCTTATGTTTTTAGTCGGGGCTGCATAGGGTAAACTGTCCTGCGTCCGTGCCCACCAGAGGTTGTGACGGCAACGGTTTTTCCCTGCCTGCCTCTTTAAACACAATGATTTTGGGGTGATGGGCAGAGTGCCCGGAAGGCAGTAGCAGGTAAATGACTCGCATTTAGAGTGATGAACCCGAATAGATCCGTTGGTATTCTGCATATGACACAGAATGCCGATTCAGTCTACCTAATCTGCCTTAAGGAACATTGCATTAAAATTGTTTACGCCCCATAAATTAACGAAAACTCTTGATAATTATCAGAAATGTAAAACACTTCGTAATCATTACACATAAGGTCATGAATTGCTTTTTTGTATCTGCTATGCTAAATGGGTCAAATCTGTGATGAAACTCAATTAATATCTGTCGTGGGAATATCGATTTTTTAATGATATCTTCTATTACTCCGTACTCTGCTCCCTCAATATCCATTTTTAAAATATCAATCTCCTCGTGACCTAACTGTTTCATTATTGCATCCAAAGTCATCATTTTCACTAAAATTGGCTCATCTTTCAAGTCTTTTTGCCTGAATAACGAGCATGAAACATAATCCTCATTTCTTGGGGGATAGAATTTGAACAATCCATCGTGGTCTGCCACCCCCATCTGGAAGAAGTTAAAATTACGCGGGTTTCTTTGCTGAATGTATGCGGCGGATTTTGGGGTGGGATCAAACCCGAACACTTCCACACCATGCTTTGCAATTAACTCTTCATCCCATGATATATCCTCGCCTATCCCTAATGAGTAAATAATACTTGTTTTTGCGAGACCTGTCGGGCAGATGACCCATCCACCATAATCAGATCCATACCACTCTCCCGGACAAGTTTTCTGGATCTCTGAACGTTTTAAATTTTTTAGGTACAAGTGATCGGGAATGGCCTTAAGGTCATTTAATTTTCTTTTAATGTCAAACATATCTTATATCCCTCCGGTCTCATGTTGAGATCGGTCCATTCATCGCATAAACCTCATTGAGCATATCCGCTCCCCAGTGACTTAATCAACTCTCTCCCCCACATTTCAAGAACCAGCGCCTTGAATGAGGGACATGATAGCACCGCTTGGATATGGGCCTTTGGCCAACGCCAAGGCGCTTTCTCTTTTAAGTACGCCATTCTGGACCAATATCCCATCCTCAAGCATGGGGCCATAAGCATCGAAAAGGGCATGGTGCCACTCGTGAACCGGAGGCGTGAATCCCCGTTTTGGTCGGTTCAGAACAGATCGAGGCACTATATCCTTTACTGCCATTTTTAGCCACGCCTTCGGTGCAAACGTATGGTCTGGATAATTCTTTCTTAGCCCCACAACCACTTCAATGAGGCGATAATCCATCAGAGGTAGTCTGAGTTCTACCGAAGAGGCCATGCTGAGCCGGTCCCCCTGTGCGATTCCGTTCTCAAGTAAGTATGTCTCCATAATTAGGCGCGTAATCTGGATGTCAATATGTTGCCACGGTTGCGGGAGGGTGAAAATCTTATAGGGCGCGTATTTATCTACGCGATTCCAGAACTCTGGAGTATAAAGCCCCTCCGCACTCCGTTCCGCAATCTGGAAATCAGGGGCTTTATCCATGAACACCAGCTGGTCAGGCCGACTCCGTTTGTCTCGTTTATACGCCTCCCATGATGGGATGATGCCTGCAAGAGAAAATCCCCAGTTGAGGAGTTCAGACAGATTTCTTCCTTTGGGACTGGTCGGCAGTAGATAGGACGCTCTGCTGCCCTTTCTGAGATAATTATATTTTCGGATAGATTCCTCCGCTGCTTGCTGGACCCAGGGATATCCCCAGAAGAGCTCGTCTCCCCCATGCCCCTGTAGCATTACTGGCACTCCGTGCTCACGTGCAAGTTTCATTACTGCATAATAGCCGTATCCTGAGATATCTGCAATCGGATCGTCCCGCCAGTAATTCATTTGTGGGAATGATCGTATCAGGTCTTCTGTTTTTAATTCGATATCATGGAAAGGCATGCCTAAATGATCTGCAAGTTGCTGTGCGTCTTTTCGTTCGTCACAGGGGGGCCTCCCGGGATAACCTATGCTGAAGGCATGCATTGTTTCCGGGCACTCCTTTACAACCAATGCGGCGATTGCCCCGGAATCCAGACCCCCGCTCAGAGCTACGCCTACGGGCACATCGGACCGGATGATCAATTTGCTGATCTCATCAAGTTCCTTCCTGATCAGTGTAGCGGGATCACCCGCGAGCGCAGGAGCATCCTCCATTCTCCAATAACGTTTCTGGGTTATCTTCCACTTCTTGACATCGATACAACAAATGTGACCCGCAGGCAATTTCCTAACACCCTTGATGGGAGTTTTCGGTTCAGGGATATATTGATAGTAAAAGTAGAGATTAATGGCATCAGGGTCAAATTGGAATGGTACTGCACCAGAATGGAGCAGAGCCTTGAGTTCAGAGGCGAATAGGAGAGAACTACCGGTTTCATACATATATAGCGGCTTTTCACCGATGCGATCACGCGCCAGTATTAACCGATCGTTCTTCGTGTCCCACAGTGCAAAGGCGAACATCCCTCTGAGGTGGTTAACACAGGCGGTTTCATGGTCTTCATAGAGATGCAGGATCACTTCGCAATCGTTGTTTGTTCTAAATATGTGGCCTTTAGTTTCGAGTTGTTTTCGTATCTCAATATAGTTGTAGATCTTACCGTCAGCGATTAATACCAGGGAACGGTCTTCGTTGGAGAGGGGTTGTTGTTCCGCGTTGATACCAATAGTACCGAGTCGTCGCATGGCGAGGGCGACATGTGAATCAAAATACTCCCCTCCTCCATCAGGCCCCCGGTGAACCATGGCATTTTGCATTCGTACAACTGGTTCTTCATCGACAACAGGACCTGAACTTACTATACCACAGATGCCACACATTGTAGATCTTCTCCGATGATCTCTCTTTACCTCTAATATGACTTAGTTTTCAAAAATATAACCCCAACATGCTCCAAGTCCTTCAATATATTGAAAGGAACGTTCATAATAATAATTCTGAAAGCACGGATATCTGGAGCGATCGCGGAATATGGTTCCGATAGTAAGGTCAAGAACTAGGATTCCTATCAATACTACACCGTGCAGAAACTTTTTAATGACATTTTTATTCTGAGAGTTTCTCGAATTGAAAACACGGGAGGCATACCTTCCGTTAATAAATCTGCTCCGGGCGTTCCAGGACAACAACATTTTTTGGGGAGGGACAAGATGATAGACATGCAATTTTGGATCGTAATATATGAGTGCACCAAGGATCTTTTTTCTGATATTCAACAGAAGTGCAGTTTCTTCACCATATGCTATCTTGTCTCCTGACATCCCCAGATCCGGGTTAAATCCATCGAGGGTTTTCAGAATATTTTTCCGGATGAATATATTGGCCCCGTCTAAATACTCCCCATCTTGCAGAGGCCGTGCTTCGCTTCCCTGTACATGAGTGCAGTATTCTTTTTTGAACCAGGCTGGCTTTGGAGAGGTGTAAAATGCATAATAGGGTCCTCCAAATGCTGTCGGTTGCACCCGTTTGACAACCTCTTCTGCATTTTCTAACCACTCAGGTGGAACCCTGCAATCGTCATCGACATAGCCAACGTACTCCCCTCGTGCCTCCCTCCATCCACGGTTGCGAGCGTGGGATAAACCCTGCCTTGGTTCGAGTACATAACGAATAGGTAAATCTGGATTTTCTGCGATGATAGATGAACACACACCTTGAGTTGCATCCTTAGAATTATTATCGACAATAATTATCTCGAACCGGTCAGGGGACAGGGTCTGGCAAACGAGGGTTCTGAGCACGTCTGCCAGTAGGTCTGCCCGGTTGTAGGTGCATATGACCACTGATATGAGGGGCGGCGGTGCTTCTGACATATAGATTGTCCTGGATGATTATTCAGTTACCATGTTCTTTGGGCACTGCTTGCTCAAATAGCCCATCT
>JAAYPD010000211.1 GCA_012520015.1 Methanomicrobiales archaeon | reverse complement strand
CCCGCGTAAAGAGAAAAGTGAGTTTTGAATATCCTGGAGAGTGAGGGAGTTTAAAAGATTTAATCTCTTTCTTGCAAGATCAAGGGCTGACTGAATATTGTTCAGTTCATCATAATTTTGCCTGAGTTCTTCTTCTTTCTGCCGGATCTCTTCAATTGCATCAAGTAATTCTGCGTTGGTCTGTTCAAGTTCATGAAGACGCTGCTGAAGCTCAGGATAGTAACTCTTTCGAATAGATGATTCACCAAGACCGATGATCTTCTTTCGCTGGTCTTCCCAGTCAGGAGTTTTTTCAGAATACTTCTTCATACATGTGTTCCAGATCGCGTAACTCCGGCCTTTTCGGATTTGTGGCAAGACAGGGATCCCTCATGGCTGATATTGCCAGGTTATGAATGATATCCCTGGAGATACCAAGATCTCTAAGCCTCTCGGTGATATTCAATTCAGTTTTTAATGACTGAACGGCCGATAATAACTTCTTTTTTATATCTGACGGTTCTTGTGATGAGCAGTCGGCATTCATTGCCTGGGCGATAATTCCGTACCTTTCCGGGCAGGCTTCAAAGTTAAAGTTAATGACAGATTCAAGTAGGATTGCATTACATTTTCCATGTGGAAGATCAGACAGGCCACCAAGGCTGTGTGCCATTGCATGAACTGCTCCAAGGCTGGCATTTGAAAAAGCCAGTCCTGCAAGCAGGCTTCCAAGCATTGTTTTATACCGGTACCCGACATGGTCCGGGTTATGGTATGCAAGGGGAAGGTATGCACTTATCAGGCGGATTGATTCAAGTGCATGAATGTCCGTTACCGGTGATGAAGCATTAGAGACATATGCCTCGATGCTATGAACCAGGGCATCCATTCCAGTATGTGCAGTCAGTTCTGGTGGCATTGAAGTTAGTGGAACAGGGTCACAAAGTGATATGTCTGGGACGATCTTTTTGCTGATTATGGCAATCTTTACTCTTCTGTCTGTGTCATTAATGATTGCAAATTGTGAGACATCAGCTGCAGATCCTGCTGTAGTTGGTATACATATCAGGGGAGGGGCAGGAATTTCCACATTGTCGACTCCTTCAAATTCAAGAATATGCTGCTTATTTGAAACGACAATCCCGATACCCTTGGCACAATCGATGGGGCTTCCCCCACCTACCGCGATAATGGCATCACAACCCGCTTCTTTATAAATTTCTGCCCCTTTCATGACTTCATAATCGCGTGGGTTTGGAGATACATCCGAGAAGACGGTGCATTTTACTCCTTCATTCCCGAGTGATTCAGTCACATCTGTAACCCATCCGGCCTTTATAATATCAGGTCCGGTGACCAGGAGTACATGAGCTGCGCCAAAGTTTTTTGCATATCTTCCAGCCAGCTCCCTGGCTTCTACGCCTATGATAAATTCAGGAGCAACAAATTTTCGAAGTTCAAAGACTGTTTCTGGTATATATCTCCCCTCTTTTTAGTTACAGTAATTTATGTGAGTTAACACAATTGTCAGGAACGATTATCCAGTAATGTTTCTCTTCTGATCTTGAAAACTCTTGGGTTTATGTGATAAGGGAAGATCTTCTCTATGATAATTGGCATTTCGCTTCAGGAGTGATGGAATGCGTTTGCTGAAAAAACCAAAGAACTCCCGCGACTGATTTGAACGGAAATAAATCCCAAAGCTGAAAGGATAAGAATACTGATGCATGTATATCTCCAACAAGTACTGAGTATCATGAACGGGCAGTATGGAAAACATTTAAAAATACCGCGAACGATGAGCACCCAGCACCCGGACAATGTCCATACTCCGTTTTTTACTGAAAATATTGAGTTAACAGGTGAAGACGAAGTTAAAGAAGCTTATTATGTATACTCACATCTTGGCTGCACTGAGCAGATGTGGGACTGTGAAGGAAAAGAAGTGGATAATTATGTGGTTAAAAAACTTCTCTCCCGTTATGGAAATTATTTTCAGGATCACCGTCTTGGGCGCGATCTATTTCTGACTCTTCGTGTTCCAAACCCGGATATTGAACGGACCGAGGCCAAGATCCTACTTGAAACCCTTG
>JAAYPD010000210.1 GCA_012520015.1 Methanomicrobiales archaeon | reverse complement strand
GAGAAGAATAATCCATAACATCATAAAAGGTCATGTTCCTTCTTTGAAGTTCTTCTTTTGCCTTTGGGTCATTGATATCAAGTTCATCTTCTTCCCTGACCCTTACAGCGGTATGAGCAAATGCATCATAAAAATCAAGGGCGTCTTTTAGAGTGGTCTGCCTGACAATTTCAGCTGCTTCTTTGATTGTATCCCCCATGATAAGGGGTATTAGGAGCATGAAGGCACCAAAATGAGTGTTTCCACCTTTGTGTCGGCTGGTAAGTATCGTGGCCTCCTTTATCAGCGTTCCGACAGTCCCCTGGCGAAGTTCGGCTTTTTCAAACGCAGGCCTGCAAAATATCACCGAAGCAAGAAAATGTTCCAGTCTCGTGTCTGGATAATCATGACACCTGTCGATATTTCCAGGTTTACACCAGGCACAGACCTCAAAAGCCATGGCAAGCTGGGCTCGTTCTGTCCTGCTGATACAGGGTCTGACAGGTCTATCAGGTCTGATATAAGGTTTCATTTAAATATTTTATTCATCAGTTTTTTGGATACTTCTCTTTTTAGATCCATGTAAGCCGGTTTTTTAATCCCGGCCTGTCGTAATGCCGAGTCCCTGAACATGCATGGAGTAGTATCCTTACAACAATATGCAAGGCTGCCAAAACAGGTGTTGGCCCCCTGTTCAAGCGGTGTTCCTGCAACGGCCTCCATCTTCATGGATACAAACTCCTGTGGAGTGACATTTAATTTTTTTAGAACCGGAAGAAGTGGACAGGGTTTTACAGGCATGCAGCAAAATGCAAGGGACCGGATATCTCCCCCACGGCATAGCTGCTTTGGCACATTATACCACCCATGCTCGCGGGTGTACTGGGTCACCTGAGAGTTCAGGAGAGAAAGAGTCTTTGGATCAGAACTTCGTGCAAGCGAGACCATGTCTGCACCATGGGCAAACATATCCTTTGCTCTTTCAAATGTCGTAATTCCGTTATTGGCAATGATAAATATCAATGATGCATCCCGGATTTTTTTCAGGTAACCATGATCGAAATCCATCAGGTCAATGTGGAGAATATCAGCACCTGCCTTCCATAACCGGCGCGACAACTCAATGTCATCAGCCGCAACACCGGCACGGATCTTAACAGATACAATAACACCAGCAATTTTTAAGGCCTGAACATATGCGATCAGTGTTTCCGGATTATGAAGCAGGAACTCGCCACATCCCGCGTCTATCATGGGCTGCTGGCGGCAATGAGCATCAATCTCATAGATAACTGAGCTGCCAAGTTCCTGTGAAAGCGCGACAAGTGACCCGGCCTCTGATGCCCTCAGGTTTATAACAGGAACGACCCCGCCGGCCTTGACAAGCTCAATCTGGCCTTTTAAATTCTCCACAAGATTTCTTGGAAGAAACTCCTTTCTTCCCTGGTTTGAGAGCGTGCGTGCAGCCTGAATTGTTGGTGGATCTATTGCGTACCCGCCGATAACTCCAAGACCGATGTGTTCTGCAACATCGCGAATATAAGCACCGTCGGTAATGCCTGCCATGCAAGCGACGGCTATTGGTGACTTTACCGGCATATCGCCGATAAAAATATCGAAATCAGTTTCCATTATTACCCTTGTCCATAACCATCGATCTTTATTATGTATAAGGTTCACTGAATAGACATTCGGAATTGAACAGATAAATATTTTTGATTAACTCTCACACTTCCACGTTGAAATTTTTCATTGTAATACAAGATTCTATAGAATATAACATTTGGTAACTATTTTATGAAGTGCAGTACCACCTACTAAGCATGACAAAAACAGGTTTCCTTCTTGTAGGGCATGGAAGTAAAAAAGAGTATAACAAGAATCTAATAACGAAAACTGCCGATATCATTGCTGAAAGAAACCCTGATTACCTCGTCAGGTATGGATTTATGGAATTTAACGAACCAACAATCCGACAGTCCCTTGACATGTTTAAAAATGATGACGTGGACAGCATCGTGGTAGTTCCACTGTTCCTGGCCAGGGGGGTTCATATTGATGAGGACATTCCAGGTATCCTTGGACTTACTTCCGAACAGAAGAGAGGTTTGTTCCCTCTTGCAAACAAGGAAGTTCCACTTGTATACGCAGACCCAATCGGTCCCAAACCGCTTCTGGCAGACCTGATGATAGAGAATGCCAGGGCAGCACTTGATCTGATCTGATGCGAATTCTTGTTCTTGATTCGATTCATGGAGGAAAGGTAATTGCTGAACACCTCTCCTCCAGGGGTCATGAAACTGATTTAATTGATGTTTACCGCCATGCCGATGGCATCTCTCCTGAAACAGCCAAAACCCGGACTTATGATCTTATCGCCGCACCGGTCCATCTTGATCCGGATTTTCCATTATTAAGGGAGATAAAGGCCCCTATTGTCACACATCATGCCGTCGTCAGGTGGCTGCTAAATGAGGCCCTTTCCAACTTTTCCACACCTTCCGCCCGTCCCTCTATTCCCAAACCTTCAGGACCGGTCATCGAAATAACCGGAAAACAAGGAAAAACAACAACAGCCGCAGCCCTGTCTTTTCTTATGCCAGGACCAGGACTGCTGCACTCTTCGGCAGGAGTCATCAGGTACGAGGCCGGGGAGATGGCTGGAAAGATACCTGGGAAGGTACCCGGGAAGGAACCTGGGAAGATACTTGAGAGATATTCAATAACCCCTGCCTCCCTGCTCAGTGTATGCACTAAACATCACACCGGAGGATGGCTTATATCAGAGGTATCTCTTGGGTTTTGTGGAATAGGGACACTTGGCATCCTGACTTCTTTTCTTGATTACCCTGTTGCAAATGGGAAGAAAAGCGCACTGGCATTTAAGACAGGGCAGTCACATCTTGTAAAGACAGTCCTGGTCCCGCCAGGCGGAAAACTTCCCCACGACGGATGTATCGATGTGTCAGACCTGGTATATGTATCAGGAAGAACAGCTCACTACCAGTGTGGTGACATTAAGGGCGAGTTTACAAACCCACTCCTCCTTCTTCCAGGATATAAAACCCCGCTCATGCTTGCAGCCGGTGCAGCCCTGCTTCTTGGAACAGATCCGGCCGGACTATCCGGGTTTTCTGCCCTGCCAGGCCGGATGGAAGTTACAGAAGACGGGCAGTATACAGTAGTTGATAATTCAAATAGTGGCACATGCCTGGATACAACACTTGATGCGTTCAGGTACAGCAAAGAGATAGCCGGAGATAAACCGGTGACCCTCGTAATCGGACAGGAATCGGCATCGGTATGCGAAAATTTCAGCACCGGTGAGATTATTTCTTCTATATCAGGCACCAGTCCGAAAGATGTTATCCTGGTTTTGGGTGATGAACGGATTATGAAGGAAGAGATCATACGATATTGTGCAAATAACGGTGTCTTGCTGACCCTTGCAGACTCAGCAGGGGAAGGACTCCAAAAAGCCAGATCCCTTGAAAATCCTCTTATTATACTCTCTGTTAAACGGTGGAAATGATGAAATATGTACAACCCCGCCCCAGCTCAATTGTAG
>JAAYPD010000209.1 GCA_012520015.1 Methanomicrobiales archaeon | reverse complement strand
TTGCCATGCTTGTCCCGGATTATGGTATCGAACTTCGGCTGACGGATGATATGACTTCAAATGGTCAGTATGTTTATATCAGCGGGAAAAAAGAGCCTGGAAAAGTTTATATCTCATGGGACTTCTGGAAGAAGACCTGCTGGGAGGATGTCAGTGCAACGATTGCTCATGAACTGACGCACGCAGTCCAGCACCTGACCAGTGATGAAGGGAAATTTGGATGCACTGTCGAACGCGAATATGAAGCGTACATGGCAAAATTTTACGTCCTCATGGAGACCGGAAGAACTGATATTCTCATAGACTCGTGGTCAGGAGTGTATAATCCCAAGACCGGTAAGATCTGGAAGAACGAGTTATGGAAGGCGCTGAAGGAGGCTTATGCATCCTGTCCTGAGTATTAATTATCTGTTCTCATGAGAATTTAAGCGCCTCTTCCCTTCCTAATATCTCATCATCTTCTGCCTCCGCCATAAGGTGAGCTAAACCATAATCCTCGATAATTCTCTCAATTTTCTTAAACGTGTCAATATCCAGAATTACTCCAACAGGCTTACCGTCTTCTGATGTTATCGACTGATGACGAATATCAAGCATGATTAATCTTTATGATCCGTGTTCTCAAAAGGTTACTCACAGGCAGTGGACAGGGATCAATGAAAGGAATTCTTCGGGCAACGACAGACTCTTCCGCCCTGACCGAAGGACTGATATTCTCACAGGCTCGTGGTCAGGAGTGTATAATCCCAGGACCGGAAAGATCTGGAAGAACGAGTTATGGAAAGCGCTGAAGGAGGCTTATGCATCCTGTCCTGAGTATTAATTATCAGGTTTAACAATACTTTCTGCAATAATGTGGGAAATTTGCCTTTAATTATGGAATATGGTTTGTATACATGCCTTGAAGTAACTTTCATCTCATTTCACACAATTCCAGGTTACGAAATAATGCACAATAATTTCTCATATGGGGGAAAAGAGATCTCTTCTCTCAATTTTTTCAAATAGATGTGTTTCTTCTTTCAGTCAGGTCTATAATCACGGATCACAACATTTAATCTGTTTCCGCACGAAGCGTACGATACTAACCTCCATGATAACCTCATTCCTTCAGATTGCCTTTGCAGCTGTCTGCTGCTGGGTTCTCTTTATCACGATAGATATAATCTGGGCACTTCCCCGGGAAGGGGGCGTTGTCGGAGCAGATGCGATTGCGGCAGCTGTTGAAAAGGCAGGAGGTGACATCAGGGGAGGAACCATGATGGGCAATATTGTATCATCCCCTGATGCATCTGCCGGGACACTTCTTGCTGCCTGCGGTGTGTACTGTTTTGGGATTCCAGGCGGACTGGTTGCAACTGTCCTTGTATACATCGGAAACCGTATCTGTTATGATCCAGGATATGCCGGAACAACCGGATGTTTTCTGGCAACCTTCATGGTCTACCTTGGAACACAGGGCGGAATACCAGCTGAGTTCTTCATTGCAGGGATGGTGATCGCCATTCTGACCATACAAGGAATATCCCACAGGCACTCAAGCAGGCTTCTTGGAGCGATATGGAGGCTTCGCAGATGAGTGAATTCAGCCTGTTTCATGTACTGGAAGAATTGTCTGGTCCTTTCTCATCTCCTCTAATCACTCCTCCTGCTGAAAGTGCAGAACTTGCCACATTACTGTGTGGAGTCATCGCACTTTATTCCGTAATCAGAATCATCCTTGAACCTGATGTGATGCGAAAACTGCCATTTCTGAATGTCTTCAGTTTTTCAATTTCCGGAATCATGGCCCTGATGATCCCACATCCGCTTGGGGTTATCGCAGCAGCTGCGTATTTTATCGGATCAACATTTGAATCCAATGCAATTGCAAGCACCTGGGCAGGAGGAGTGGAAGAGTGATGATCCTGCTCATTGTTCTTTGTTGTATAATGGTCCTGATTGGGGGAATATATGCGGGATATGCCCGAGATCCCTATACCAAGCTTATCGCCCTGGGAGTTATGGGAGGCGGGGTGATGCCTTTGATCATTGCAAGGGGATATGTCGATATTGCCGTGGCACTTGCAATAATCATCCCACTCTCAACCATCTTTGTCCTTCAGCTCTTTAAAAAGGGGGTAGCATGAGCCCTGAGTTTTATGCAGGTCTGTTACTGCTCATAATAGGAACCCTGGCAAGTGCCTTTCCACGTGACCGGGAGTACCTGACCAGGATAATTAACCTTGAGATTCCTGCATTCGGGTTGCTTCTTGTTGCCTTGTCCTTTGATGAAACACTTGCCCTGCTGACATTCATCGCCGTGGCGACCCTTACCACCTTTGTCCTGGTAATGCTTGTTGAGCGGAGGGTGGCTGCATGATACGCCATATTGGAAAGGGATTTCGGATCTTTTCAAACTGGATGTCCACCTATGAGAACCTTGTCGCAGTCTATGCAGCCCTGGGTATCATTGTTGCAGTCTGCGGCATTCTCATGGTGCCAATGCTCAGTTATCATGAGGATCAGTTATACCCAAAGACGATGAACCGGGCATCAACCCTTGATCCATATGACCGTGGAGGCGTTCCTTTTACCAGGGCGGAGATAAAGGCCCAGTACCTGGACAACTCCCCGACCGCCGGATATGTAACAACATACCTGACTCCCCTCTCCTGGTTTCTTGCTAATACAACACCATATATAGGAACTACCATCGTTGCACACCCGGGTGGCATAATAGATGAGATCCTGTACAATACAAGAGGCCTTGATACCGTTGTCGAGACCAGCATCCTGTTTGCTGCATTTGCTATCGCATCATTTCTGTTCAGGAGGAAGGACTGATGGATTTTTACCAGGCAGGCCTTTTCTGTACCCTTGTCTGTGTCGCCATATCCTTTATTGCCCTCTTCAGGGAACGGGACGATATCCATAAAATCCTGGTGGTGGATCTTGTTGAGACCACAGGGCTTGTACTCATCTGTCTTGTCGCAACAGATCTTGCAGAAGCCCTGATACTGCCAGGGCTGGTTGTTGGAATATCAGAGCTGCTGATGCTTGCCGAACTTTATATTAGAAAGGAAAAACTCCCCCTTCCTTCATTTAAGCCTATTAAAATTGAAGTGATGAGGACCGCTCCGCCCATCATCTCCTTTGTCCTGGTTGTGTATGGTATCATACTATCAGGGTTTTCAGGAGGTGCGGTTGCAGGTATAGGGTTGGTATTTTATTTCCTCTGCAAGGGATATGAAGAGAGATTTGAGTTGCTTGAAACAGTTTCAGGTTATGCATGGGCACTCTGGATAGCAGCTTTCTTTATATTCATGATCCTGCCACAGGCCTGGCTGATAGCAGTAATGCTCTCTGGAGGGGCGATACTTGTAAAAGTGACCACAAAGATGGCATTGATAGGTACAATGCGGGAGGGACACAATGTTTAACCTCCCAATAGAAGGAGAAGAGCTCTTTGCCCTTGAGTTTGGGGACATTGTCAATTACTTCAGTCTGTACACGACAACCCTGTTCCTGTTTGCAACGGCTTTTATCATAATCGCCATCATCGCAAGACCAGAGCGACAGACCGACATTGTCTTTGGCACAGATGCGGTTTATACAAAGGAGATAAACCAGGACAACCTTCGGTTCCAGCGATTCATGGCCATCGCCTGTGGCCTTGCAACACTTGGAGCCGTAAGTTCAGGCGACCTTTTTAACTTCTCTCTCTTTACTGCTCTCATCGGTATCACCAACATTGGCATTGTTGCCGGTGTAAATAACCGGTACGTTCTGAACGCTGCATATAACTATGGAATTGTCGCCATGGTTGCGACCACGTTCCTGTTTGGAGGAGCTTCAATTGCTCTTGGAACCTGTGGAACATTATCCATCTGGGAACTTGCCGGAAAAGGCCTGGTTCCCCTGGCAGCAAAGATGTTCCTGGTTCTTGGAGTGATGGGAGAAGGAATGGCACCCTTTTATATTGCAAAGGCAGAGATAACCCGGGCACCTGGAGCACCTTATGTACTGATGATCCATGTCAGTTCACTGCTCATCTTCCTGCGGGTTATAGAGATCATACTGACGGTGTAACAATGAATAAAGAGTCATATCTGGCAGTAACCATCATCACGGCAGTCATCCTTGTGCTTTCAGGATATGCGGTCTCCATAAAGATCGAGCCTGGATGGCTCCCGGTGATCGTTGTGGTTC
>JAAYPD010000015.1 GCA_012520015.1 Methanomicrobiales archaeon | reverse complement strand
CTTCCGGTCCGTATCCATCGTGACGAGGCTGAAGAGAAGGCAGGTGCACCTGGAATTGCAAATTTACGATTCCATCCCCACTGGATGTTCAGGTTTACCTGCAAAGGTAGTGCAGATTATAAAGACCAGGTCATCCAGTTTGACAAAAATGGTTCAGGTGCCATGAATGCTATCAATGGCGCGTTCATAGATGTTGATGGAGATACGATAACCAGAAGGGAGATTCCCGAGGGCAGTGAACTTTTGAAAAATTCAATAAACCGCACGGAGGCTGAAGAGAAGATCACCGGTCACCTTATCAGGGAGATGACAAAGCGGGTCCAGATAAGACAGGTCAGGGGTGATGCAATCTTTTACGAAGAGAAGAACCTGGCTCCTGATCCGTCCAGTATTACACTTGACCTTCGTGAACTCTATATTCCGGTATGGCAGATAAAAGGGAGAAAGATAATCGAGATCAATGCCTACACAGGAGAGCGCCTTTTAGAGCCGCTTGATGATGGTGTAGAAATTATTTAGGATGATTCCATGAGTTCATAAAGGCGTTCTGTCACCGCCTGGACATGGCCTTTTACCCTTACCTTCCTCCATATCTCCCTGATCACTCCATCCCTGTCAATGAGAAAGGTTGACCGTTCAACACCCATGTAACTTTTTCCATACATCTTTTTCTGTTTCCAGGCTCCGTATGCCTCTATAACCTCGTGATTGATATCCGAGAGTAGGGTAATCTTAAGATCATGTTTTTCGATAAACTTCCGGTGACTTTCCATGGTATCAGGGCTGATTCCAATAACCGGCACCCCAATCTTTGATAGTTCATCATACACTTCAGAGAAAGCTACAGCCTCTGCAGTGCAGGAGGACGTATTATCTCTTGGATAAAAGTAAAGAATATACCATGACCCAAGGAATGATGCAGAGGTATGTATCTCCCCGGTGTGGTCGGGAAGAGAGAAGTCTGGGGCCTTAACGCCTGGTAAAATTTCATTATCTGTCATATGATCAGGTTTTTTTTCCTGGTTATAAGGTATCTCTAAATGTCAAGTTTGAAAGAGACTGATTCAGATTTATATTATAAGATCTTGATATAAAAAATAGTAGTATAATTTAGTGTGATCAGTCACGCTCATACAAAGGGGTTGAAACCCTCAGTAAAGCCAAAGAGAACCATATTGCCTTAATTCAGCGGTTTAAAATATCATAGATGGTAATTTTTTAATACAAAGTTACTATTCAGCCATACCCTGAAAAATGATTTCTTTATTCAAGCAAAGACAGTTTCTCGATTGAATAACGGTTGCCTGTAACACCGGAGGAGATGGAGCTTCATCAGTATGGTGCAGTCCAGGAGAGAGTGATGCTGTATTATGTAATAATGGAAATTCCCAGATTCAACAATTCTCTTGAACTTTCAAAGATATAGGATTTGATAAAAATGACAGAACCAATTACTATCCCTACCCCCCCATCCTCAAATCTCTCTTCGCGAGGAGTTTGACGACTGGACACTCCTGTATAACCCGGACAACGGCAGATCAGTCGGTCTCACCCCGACCGGAGTGAGTATCTGGCAGTCCCTCTCCGAAGGAAAAGACCTTGACGGAATCATCCAGGCACTGACTTAGGAATTCGATCCATTACCCGAAGACATCATGGAAGACATCCGGACATTCTGGGACCAGATCGTTCGGGCAGGGTTTGCCTATACATGACCGAAAACCG
>JAAYPD010000208.1 GCA_012520015.1 Methanomicrobiales archaeon | reverse complement strand
TACCGGAGGGTACGAGATCACCCATCTTGCAGAACATTTATTCGTTACTGGCGTTGAGAAAAGGCTTGATCCCAGGGGAAAACCATATTACTGGATAAATGGCCCTCTGGTGACTGATGCACCTGAAGGAACAGATGTTCATGCTATCCACAAGGGAAATATTTCCATAACTCCCATCACACTTGACTGCACAGCATATGCCGGTACAGATGAATTAAAAACCCTTTTTTCATTATAATAAACCAGATTAGTATACAAGATTTTTGATAATTCGCTTTTTAACACAGGAAAAACATGAGTACCAGTCCATTATCACCACAGGACAAGGCAAAGAGAGAGGCCGGTTACAAGGCTGCCGAATATATCATCAATGGCATGACCATCGGTCTTGGAACCGGCTCTACCGTTGCATACATGATGACAAGGTTAAAGGAACGAATAACTGAGGAAGGCCTGTCCATCTGCGGTGTGCCGACTTCCATACAGACCACCATGCGGGCCATGGCCCTTGGAATCCCTCTTGTCGGCCTTGAGCAGGTGGAGAAGATAGATATCGCAATTGACGGGGCAGACCAGTTAGATCCGGAGCTCAGGCTTATCAAGGGAAGGGGAGCAGCACATGTCAGGGAAAGGATCATAGCCGATGCCTCTGAAAGGCTTATCATCGTAGCTGATCCCTCAAAGATATGCCAACAGCTGACCGGGCCTGTACCGATAGAGATAATCCCTTTCTCAATGAGCCATGTTATCCGTCGCCTTTCCGACCTTGGTGGAACGGTTATTGTGCGTGAAGGCGTGAAAAAGGATGGGCCTGTTATTTCAGATAATGGAAATATTATTCTTGACTATACTCCCCCTGCCATACCAGACCCGGAGGGGCTTGAAACAACAATCAACATGATCCCAGGGGTTGTAAGTTGCGGAATTTTTACTGAGTTTACCAAAAAAACCACCGTAATTATTGGTGAAAAAAACGGTCCCAGGATTATCGGACTGTAGAAAAAAATTTCGCAAAAGTCACTTCATTTTTTAAGAATCATCATCAAAACTTCCTTGAAGAAAAGACAGGATATTTCTCATTTAGAATAGGAAAAATCCGGAAGACTTCTGCAATCCCTTATGCAGCCGGTTTTCCAAAATTCCTCAGAAATTATGTACCGTATCCTCGCTGTGACGCAATAATAATCCCCCGGAAACGGTACTATAGTATTTGATATTCTATAGTATATAAAAATATAGAATTGGAATTATAAATTCAAAAAAATTATCTCCGGATTATAAAAGTCCAAGTCCTTTCAAATCATCAACTATCTTTAGAACTGCCCTCTTCGCGTCTTCAGGTTCCTTGCCACCGGTGATGATCAGCTTTCCTGAACCAAAGAGCAAAACAACAACCTTTGGCTCTTCCAGCCTGTATACAAGGCCTGGGAACTGCTCAGGTTCATACTCGATCCTTTCAAGGTTAAACCCGACAGCTATCTTGTTCAGGTTGATTCCTGAACCAAGGTCTGCAGATGTAACAATGTTCTGGATCTTATAGGTCAGTTCGCTTGCAATATCAATGTTCAGAGACCGTAACAGATCACCAAGTATCTCCAGTCCCTTGTTAAGACTCTCAACACTTTTTGCCCCGG
>JAAYPD010000207.1 GCA_012520015.1 Methanomicrobiales archaeon | reverse complement strand
CTTTTATTAACTCCAGATTTCCGGGAATTATCATTAATTTCATCCCAGCAGCTGCTCATTTAAATGGCCATGAAGGAATCAGTTAATCTGTTCATAACCGACTCATGGGATACTGATTCTATCGTCACATTATACAGGGATGCCGGATGGTGGAGAGATGAGTACAACCCTGATGATATTCCACGGATTATCAGATCAAGCTCCCGGTTCTGTGTCGGAGTTCTCAATACAACTTGTGAGACGATCGCAACAGGAAGGCTGATATCTGACCAGGTAAGCACTGGTTATATCCAGGATATGTGCGTACTCAAAAAATACAGGGGTCTTGGTGTTGGCCGCCGGCTTTTGCAATTCTTAACCCATGCTGCTGCAGATGCTGGCCTTGTCAATATAATCCTTGTAGCTGAGCCAGGCACCTGCCCCTTTTATGAGCGATCTGATTTTATCACAAATAAAAATAAAATATTTTTATTGTTCAAGGAAAGATTAACCAATGAAAATTCTGGAAGAAGACTTTCACCCGATTGAGATAGAGGATAAAAAGATATTTGACAGAATCTACCGTGATTGTCCTATACATCACTCAGAAAATACCTTTGGAACATTATTTTGCTGGCGTTCATATGGAAATTACAAGATATGCGAGCATGAAGGATGCCTGATCATCAAAGGTGAGACGGAGAGTTATCATTCATACAGGTTTCCGATAGGCCCGATAAATCCTGACTGTTTTCATGCAACAATTAAGCTTGCACAGGACCTTGGCGAGCAGGCACCGCTTTTGATACTGGAACCCTGGCAATACAGATGGATGCAGGAAAACTGCCCGTCCCTGGTCCTAAAACCGGATCGCAACTTCTTTGATTATGTTTACCGGTCTGATATACTTGCATCATTACCTGGACAGGAGTTTTTGTCCATTCGGAAACAGCTTAATAAGTTTCGAAGAAAGTGCCCGTCAACTGTAGAGCTGGTCACAGAGTCCAACATGGATGAGGTGAAAGATCTGCTTATCAAGTGGTGCCAGCAGAGGGAGTGTGATAAATATACCATCCTTAAACATGAGAAGACAGCAATATCAGAGGCAGTAAACCACTTCGATCAACTTGATTTTTCAGGGATTGCTATCAGTCCAAAGGGAGAGATGGGTGGAATTGCAATCTTTGAAGAGCTTAATCCATCCACGGCAGTGGTTCATTATGAAAAAGGACTGCCAGACTGCGAAGGGATATACAAGGAACTGAATATTCAAGCAGCAATGCACTTAAAAGACAGGTACCAGTTCATTAACCGTGAGAGCGACATGGGAATTCCAGGCCTTAGAGAATCAAAAGAACGTTATCACCCGGATCATTTTGCAGAGTTATACTACCTGGAAAATTTATGATTCTCAACTGACTCCTCCCCCTTTTAAAAGTACCTGCACATCAATTACTGGTATAATACCAGGACCAAAATTTTCCTGTTATCTTCAAAAATATATACAACGAATTTTATACTTCGCGCATCAATACTACATCAGCGTTCATGAATCTGTTACCGTCAGGTCTACGTATCCTGGTAATTGCCGGGCTGCTCATCTTATCCTCAATGGGGTGCCTTATCACAGCTGCAGACTACTCAGTCAGCACCCTTATTAATACAACAGGCCCTGTACGGGACAGTTTCTCAGGAGTTTTTCTTCAGTCGGACGGGAATGGCACTGGTGCTAAAGGAGTTTATTCAGACCTGGTCATGACAAATGACGGGACTTTCGTCATGACAAAGCATGTCAGCATGACAGGGGGCGACATGTCCGGTGGATTTGATACGCAGAAAATACTTGAATACTCATCTGGTCAGACAGGTGGCCACCTTCTCGCGGATGAGTATGTACTGACATCCACCGCCGGACCTTCTAATGATACCGCAGGAATGATCTGTTTTGGAGATCCTTATGCAGTAAATCCTGCGTTTTCAAGGGAACATTCGGCTTCATTCTCGATCGTAAATGCACAAAGCCTTGCACTTGCCTCTGCCAGCCGGAGCTCTAACGGAACACTTGAATATGATCTAAACATCGGTTCACCTGGCAGCAATACAACAGACCCCGGATTAGCTGGAACGATCATCACCGCATTTAAAGGAAAGACGATAACTCCGGGCAGTGAAGTCACACTCTATGACCGGACCCTGATATCAGGACTAATTAAAACATTAAGCCGCTGGTATAAGGGTGGAGAGACCCTGGAGCTTACCGCAGCATCCTCCGAATCAGGCCCGATCCATGACAAGACCATAATGGAACAGAGAATTTCAAAAAATGATACAGTCTCCGGCGAAAATTTCCATGAAACCAGGGTATACACGCAGGATATCATAACAAGCGGCGGGAGAACAGATGAAACAAGGCAGGTTACCGGGTCGGAGAGTATTACGGCTGAAAGACTTGTTGATTTCACATCTGATGGAGATCGATCTATCCAGGCCTCTGAACATGCTGTTGCCACAAGGATCAGTAGCGAAAAGGATGATACAGACAGTCCTGCATGTGTCCTTGGTGGAAAAGTGCAGTCCGCTGAAGAGAAGTCGCCATATAAGGAAGCATCAGCAGAGACAGGAGTCGCCGGTGTCTCATCAGCAAAGATCACCAGCAGCACAAATATTGGTGGCAATCAGAATGCCGATGGCCTGAACCTTGAATACCGGGCAAATATCATGATACCGGCAGGGTTTAACGAATCATTAATCCAGGGAATGAAAGATAATGATGATGACGGCCGGTTTGAGGACTTCAACGGTAATGGCCGCCTTGATATGCATGATCTCGTCCTGTTATTCCAGAACTTCAGGTGGATTGGAGAGAGTAATCTATCCTCGCGAATCGACTTTAATAACAATGGAAGAGCAGATTTTGCAGATATCGTAACCTTGTTTAATTACCTGAACAAAACTGCGTCAAAAGATAGCATATAAGCAGCCATCTGCATATGATGCTGAGTCTGTTCTATGAATATCCCTGATCGTCATCATGATGCCATACTCCGGTTTAAAAAAAGTTCTGGGTAGCATAGAAGAACTCACCATCATACCTGACATCAACTCCAATCTCTTCAATTGTCGGATTGATTAAATTCTTATTATGTTCAGGACTGTTTATCCACTCTGTCATCATGACATCAGCCACGCTTTCAGGTGTTGTTGGATCAACAAACCCTGTATATGCCTTTCCAACCGTATGCCCTGATGCAATCCTGATAATATTTTCTGCAATTCCTGTCCTGGTTCTGCCATCTTCCATGGTTCGTGTCACAGGATATCCCATTAGCTCTGCCCTTCCGGTGGGGTCTGTTCCTTCCGGGGTATAATGTGAAAAATACCCTCTTTGTATCATATCTCCTGTATGCCAGGCTGCCAGTTTACGCAGATCATTATCAAAAGAGAGGGGGGACAGCCCCAGGTGTTCCCTGTATTTATTTGTCTTTAAGAAGAGCATTCCGGCTACCTGATCTGTATATGATTCTGAAAGCCAGTTTAACGGGCCTGATATCTCAATTTTTTCAGGAAATACAAAAAGATTATCTGTCTTATCAGTCTCCTGTATCATCCCGGTATAATCAATAACTCCAATAAGGCGATATGAACCAGGCGGAATATGATAAGGTACAAGCTCTGTTAGCATTCTCTGTTCATTCATATCCGGATAAATTTTAAAAACCCGCTCTTCCCGCAGATGATATCCTGAACTTAAACCGGCTTTATCAGGAGAGAGGAGGAATAAGATCCTGCATGAACCGGCAACAGCCCTGTTCTTGTTTTTAATCGTGTAGGCTAAGGTTAGTGGAGAGCCGGCAGATGACTTACTGGTACTGACTAAATCAATCGTCATGCAAAGGTCTGGGATCTCTCCAGGCCACCTGGCATTATCTGATATAATAATCGGCCTTTTGGAGGTTATGGTGTTGTCAGAAGTGAATAATTCGCTTTCATGGCCCAGGATATTAATATATATGTGATATTCTCCATCCCTGATACCAGGCGGGAGGTCAAAAGAAAAATTAATCCTGCCTTTAGTCCCGGGTGGCATCTTATCTGTGCCCCTGCTGCCAAGCCAGACAGAGATATTGCCGTCAGGATTCTCCTGGACAAGGAGTATGTCCATTGAGATCCGGGAGGCCGAAACAGGGCCCTTGTTTGTGATGATCACCGATCCGGATATCTTCTCCCCACCCCTGACCTGTTCAACTATCTCCAGGTCAGACAGGGAGAGGTCAGGTGTAAGGATATATGGCGGTGATAATCCGGGTGACGCCTGTGTTGTCTCTGAAACCTCTGTATCTGTTGGATTGTCTGAATCTGCTGAATTCGCGGGAGTTTCTTCAGCACTTAACGGGAGTACGAAGATTATGCTTATGATGAGAATTGCATGGAGAATGGTTCCGGGTAAGGACATGCATAGATATTGATCACCATTCAATACAAGCTTGCAGGAAAAACTTAGAGAAATGAGCTGAGATCACGAGAGTCCGCCCTGCCAAGGTGCTCCCTGGCAGAGCTTGTAACCACACGTCCCTGCGGCGTTCTTTTTAAAAACCCGATCCTGATAAGATAAGGCTCATAGACGTCTTCGATGGTTCTGGGTTCCTCCCCGACCGAGATAGAGATCGTCTTCAGACCTACAGGGCCCCCGTCAAAATCTTTTGCAATGACCTCAAGGATTTTCCTGTCCAGGACATCAAGCCCTATTTTATCCACGCCAAGAGCAAAGAGTGCAGTGTCAGCAATATCCTTGTCTATCGATCCTGTTCCCCTGACGATTGCATAGTCATAAGCCCGTTTAAGCAGCCGGTTTGCAATACGCGGAGTCCCCCTGGAACGGTTGGCAATCTCTTCGGCGCCTCCCGGAGTAATCGGAATTCCAAGGATGCCGGCAGACCGGGTGACGATTACCGTCAATTCAGAAGGATCATAAAGATCAAGCCTGAGGATAATACCAAACCGGTCCCTGAACGGTGAACCTAAAAGACCAAGGCGGGTCGTTGCACCAATAAGCGTATACCTTTCAAGCGGTAACTGAATGGTTCGTGCAGACGGGCCTTCGCCAATCAGGAGGTCAATCGTATAATCCTCCATGGCAGGATATAATATCTCCTCAATTACTGGAGAAAGACGGTGAATCTCATCTATAAACAGGATATCCCGGTCTTTTAACGGGGTCAGGAGGGCTGCAAGATCGCCAGGCCTGTCAAGGACCGGGCCGCTTGTCGTCTCAATATTTGAACCCATCTCCTGGGCGATGATATGTGCAAGCGTTGTCTTTCCAAGACCTGGAGGGCCGGAAAATAGGATGTGGTCAAGGGTTTTATTTCTCTTCCTTGCAGATGTGATTGCAACGATAAGTGCATCTTTTACTGAGTCCTGGCCGATGAAATCATTCAATAATCCTGGTCTTACCGATGGTTCATCCATCTCACCTTCACAATTTGCCGGACTTACAAATCTGGTCTGCATGAAAGATCACTTTTTCCGTAGAAATACCAGGGCCTCTTTAACAAGTTCTGATGACGATACTTTGCCTTTTACAGATTCTGTCCTCTCAATCGCTGCCATTGCCTCCTCGCGATTATATCCAAGCGAGATAAGTGCAAGCAGGGTATCCTGCACAGATGAGGATGAGCCGGCCACAGGGTACTGGGCACTGATATCTGCCACTTTCTTCTGAAGCTCAAGTATGATTCGTTCTGCCCCTTTTTTACCAAGACCTGGAACCTGGGATAAAACTTCAGGTTTTTTCATAGAGATGGCATCGCAGATATCAGGGAGTGAAAGCCTGCTGATGATGGCAAGTCCTGTCTGTGGGCCAATGCGGGAGACAGAAATAAGCAGCCTGAACATATCAGTCTCACCAGGCGTTAAAAAACCATAAAGCTGCATCAGGTCCTGGCGGATGATAAGCTCGGTATGCAGTATGATCTCCTCATCGATGGCTACAGAGCTGAGCACAGGTTCAGGGACACGTATCCTGTAACCAATTCCGCCGGTATCCACCAGCACCGACCCTGTATCGATCAAAACAACCTGGCCTTTAATTCGTGCTATCATACCGTTCCCATCCAGTTCATATGACAGAGTGCAAGTGCAAGCCCGTCAGCAGCATCATCAGGTTTTGGAATATCTGAAAGCCGGAATAGCCTTGCAATCATCATCTGCACCTGTTTTTTATCAGCCATCCCTGAACCGGTAATGGCCAGCTTAACCTGTTTTGGAGTATATTCAAAAACCGGCAGCTGATGCTTTGCGGCTGCAAGAATGATAACCCCTCTCGCCTCACTTACCTGCATGGCCGTTGTCGTATTCCTGGAAAAGAAGAGCTTCTCACATGCCAGGCATACAGGCTTATGCACGGTTATCAGGTTCTCTATCGAGTCATATATCGTAAGCAGCCGCTCCGGGGGGCCACCGGTCTTTGGAGTTGTCTGAATACATCCCCAGTCAAAGGCAACCAGGGCATTTTGTTCCCTGCCAACAATTCCATATCCACACCTGGCAAATCCAGGATCAATTCCAAGTATTCTTCCATTACCGGTATACAAATCTATTACCCTTTTGGACATTCCAATTTTCTGGTAGCGGCTGATCACCTGATGAAAAGAAGAGGAGATCAGAGATCTGTCCCACTCTCATAATGAAAAGATTTCATAAAGTTTTTTATAAACCCGGACACAGATGACCTGTCAGAGAATGACATGACTACCGATGGGGACTGGTTTTTACCTGAAGCCTCAATAGAGGACCCGGAAAAACCGGCACTAAGTCTGCCGGCATCTGCATAAAGCCCGGAAATATCGTAACCTGCTCCATCTCTACTGGCAGATACATCACCAGGATTTCCGGTCTCCCCGTCTGCTTCTTCTCCGCCTGCAAAAGTAATGTTAACCGGCGTTGTATTTACAGTGGTTGCATTAACAGGAGTTGTGTCTGTCTGGTTTGTGCTGTTATTTTCATCTGCAAGAACAGGAAAAAAGGCCAGTACCAGCACCGACAATAATACAGGAAGAAGACGGGTTATAAGTTCTTTCTTCATGACTTTATTCCTTAAAGTACTTTGATATCATTATATCTGACGATATTTTATGAATTGTTTGTGGTTAATTGCTTATCAGCAGTCCGGTCAAAATGAGACAATTGCATCTCTTATCTGGTCAGGGGTCAGGATTAAATCTACCTGGCCGGTCTCAATTGCTGCCTGGGGCATACTCTTGATAGGGGCGGTTGAAGGGTCCTGGGCAATGGTCACAGCTCCAAGACTATGCAGGTAATTAATCCCGTCAGCGCCGTCACGCCCCATGCCGGTAAGCACAATTCCCATGAGAGAATCTTCAGATCGTTTTAACATGGACATCATGGTAAGGTCAGCTGCCGGACGTACTCCATGCAACTTTTCGGTATCACTAAGGGTAAAAGTCCTGTTTTTTCCAATCAGCAGGTGTTTTCCTGCAGGGGCCGTGTATATATGTGGTGAAGTAATCGTCTCCCTGTCTGCAGCAATAGAGACCGGCATTTTGGTAAGTGATGAGATCTGCCTGCAAAATGACCTTGTAAAAGAAGGTGGGAGATGCTGAACGATGATGATCACCGCATTTAAGACCGGAAGATCAGACAGAACTGACTCAAGGATAAACGGGCCGCCTGTTGATGAGGCTATGATAATAATTTTCATTATTCAGCGGTTCCAGAATTTCTCTGATCATTAATATATCCCATGATAAACGAGGTTTTCTCAATCAGATCCTCATTGTCAAATGGTTTTGTGATATAATCAACGACATACTCCTGAAGACCTATCATCTTATTATCAGGGACATTTTTCGCGGTTAGCATGATGATGGCAACTCCCTGCTCCAGTTTATTATCAAGAATGGCCCTTATAGTGTCCCATCCGTCCATTCCAGGCATCATTATATCAAGCAGGATCACACCTGAAAACCCTTCTTTTAACAGCTCAATACACTGGCTTCCGCTGTCAGCAGCGATGACATGAAACCCGGCATCAGAAAGGATGGTTTTAACTGCAATCCTTACGTGGGCATCATCATCAACGATCATAACATTCCTGTCATCTTGCATTTTTATCCCTCTGTTGTTGTTTTATCGTGTGAATGAGTCCTTCCCTCTTCTTAAGAAATATCTCAGGATTCTTCTTTAGTTGTAGTGAGAAGACTGATCCTTTTCCAACTCCCCCACTCTCAACAGCAATAGTTCCATGGTACATCTCCACAACCCTTTTTGTGATGGCAAGTCCAAGTCCATGAGACCCGCGTTCATGTCGGGAGTTATCAGCCCGGTAAAAATCCTCAAATACCCGGGGAATCTGTTCTGGTTCAATCCCAATACCTTCATCCTTTATCTTTATCAGAACTGAGTCTTCCTGGTCGGCCACATTTATTGTAACATTGCCGTCAATGAATGAATATTTTATGGCATTGCCGATAAGATTTCCAAGAACCGTCTCAAAGTGTATCGGTGACATGAAGACCTGGCAAAAATCAGGAGTATCATTTACAAGGTGAAGGCTTTTCTGATGGATAAGATATGCATTGTCATTTATCACCTGATCTATCATCTCCTTTACGTAAATCTCCTGTATGTCTGATAACATGTACAGGCTGTTCATCTGGGCAAGATCAAGGATAGTGGTCACAAGTTTCCTGATAGTAGAGACATCTTCAATGGAATTGTCCAGCAGTTCGCCAAGCTCAGGATCAGTTATCCTCTTCCTGATATATGGCAGGATCGCAACAAGAGGGGTCAGTGGTGTCTTCAGATCATGGCCTATGATCTGGATAAATTCATCCTTCTGCTTTAACAGGTCTTCAATCTGAACCGTCCTCTTCCTGACCCGGTCATCAAGATCACGATTCATGTCCAGAAGCTGGGTTCTCATGGCATCCAGCTCCATGGTCTTTTCTTCCAGTTCAGTCGCATACTTCATCAGGTGGTTTTCTACATCCTTTCGTTCGGTGATATCCTGTAATATTCCATAAGAACCCTGGACTATATTCCTTTTTATCAATGGAGTTCCTTTCATCCGAAGGTACCTGAATTTCCCGTTATCCAGGCTTATCCTAAACTCAAAATCAAAGTCTCTTCCATGTGAGACGGTAAGAGGAAAGAAATTTAGGAACTTGTTTTTATCAGGAGGATGTGTGCGGGAGATGAAATCATCTAATACAACATAGTTCTGGTCTTTTGGTATACCAAGCAGGGAAAAGACCTCATGTGAGACTCTGAACCTTTCCAGGTTACTATCATATGACCAGACTCCCATCCTGGCAATTTTCTGTGCCTGCTCAAGTTTCCATTCAAGATCAGATAACAGATCTCCATACTGTTTCCTTCTTGTTATATCCCTGATAACCCCTTCAATACCTAATAATTCTCCATCATCATCATATACCAGCCGGCAGCTGATAGATGAGAAGATTATCTGGCTATCAGAAGTTGCCAGTTGAATTTCATAGTCTTTTACTCCTTCTCCACTAATAATGTCAGATAAAAAGACCGGCCAGAACTCAGGCGGGTGAACTATGTTCTCCAGCGAGGTTCCAAGAAGGGAATGAACAGATGAAAACCCAAGGTTTTTGGCCATGGATGGACTGACCCTGATAAGAAGACCGGATTTATCGGTCATAAAATACATATCACCGATCTGGTCAATAAGACTTTGAAACTTCTGTTCACTCTTTTCCAGCACTTCTTCAATCCGGTGCTTTGAAAAACAGGTCTCAATTATTCCGGCAAGCACCAGTAGAGTTGTAAGTTCTGCCTGCATCCACTCCCTGGTGTCAGACTTCTCCCAAAAAGCCAGTATTCCTGTAAGATGCAGCTCCCTGGTTAAGGGGACGAGGAGCAGAGTTCCTGACCTTCGTTTATCGATTATTTTCCTGATAAATCCAGGTGTTTCATGTTTTCGAAGAATTTTCGGCTTATTGTTCTTTAATTCTTCAAATATTGTAAAGAAAGTGCGGTCATCTCTTAACACTTTCATCTCATCTCCGAAAAGAAGACCTTCATCAGCTGACCAGAGAAATCTTTCATTTATTCTGAATGGTGTTGAGCTCTCATCAATCTCAAGATATGATGAATACTGTACATTCATCACCCTCCCAACCCTGCCGATCACGTTCTGCAGCTGTTCATTTGGATGCTGCCCTAAATGATTGGACCTTACGATTTCATTGATAAGATCATGGAGCATGTTGATCCTGCTTTCTTCAGGGCTCAGGAGATCTTCTGCAGTTATGTCACAACCGGAAAAAAAGAAGAAATGCCCTGATTTTTCATCGGAAAATGGTATTATTATGGCTATTAAATTCCGTTTCTCACCATCGGCCGGAGAGATCGTAATTTTTTTCCAGGCAGATGACACGATCCCTTCATTTATATTAATAATCTCTTTTACAACAGGAGAGAAAGGACTGTCTTCTGAAAATATATTAATCTTTAAATCCCTGATATCGGTGAGGATATGAAAAACTTTTTTAAAATAGTCATTGGCCAGGATGATCGTACCGGTAAGGTCAGCAATACAGGCAGGGCCAGGCATATTCAGCAGAACTGAAACGAGTTGTTGTGGAATTTGAACATCATATCCTGAATTTTTTTCGATGCTCAACCCAAATCACCTGTTCTATTATCAGGGAGAACACATTAATAAATATATCAGAGGAGACTGCAAAGAAAATCCCGTGAATTAAATGTTAATAAGCCATATAATAAGTGCAAGTCATGACAAAAGAAAACACCGGACCTAAAAAAATTAAACCTGTAATAGTTGAACTGGAACTTTCACGTGATTTACTTCCGGGTGAAATATCTGTTCTCAATACTCTGAATAAAAAATATTCTGATAAAGAGATATCCCTTACCTTTAATGACCAGACACTTTCTGCAAGACTGGTAAGACTGGATCCTGCAAAGTACGAGAGATCGATAAACGAGTATATCAGCCGGGCAGACCTTGCAGGTACATATGAAGAAGAGAAAAACCCTTTCTTATTATTGCTGGAAAAGATAAACGCGATCGGCAGCTACGGGATAAGGTATGGTAAAAGGATCTATGCCGGTTATGCAGATGAAAGAAAGGTAACAGGAAGGAAAGAAAAAGCAAATGAACGTGGATCATTTTTTTATGCAGAAGACAGTTCATTCTCTACTGTAACAAATCCTTTCCCACCGGAATATTTAGATCAGGTTATCTGTGATGACAGCGAGGAGTTTTTATCCCGTCTCCCTGATAACTGCGTGGATCTCATCATCACATCCCCCCCTTACAATTTCGGTCTTGAATATTCTTCAACCGGAGACAACTCTCACTGGGAGGCCTACCTTGACAAGCTTTACAGGGTATTTGAACAGGGAATACGGGTGCTGAAATACGGAGGGAGGTTTATCGTCAATGTTCAGCCTCTCTTCTCTGATTATATCCCCCTGCATCACCTGATATCATCCTTTTTCATGAGTCGCAAGATGATATGGAAAGGGGAGATCCTTTGGGAGAAGAACAATTATAACTGTAAATATACCTCCTGGGGAAGCTGGAAGAGCCCCAGCAGCCCTTACCTGAAGTATACCTGGGAATTCATCGAAATTTTTTGTAAAGGCACCTTGAAAAAGTCAGGCAGAACAGAGGATGCCGACATAACTGATGAAGAGTTTAAATCATGGGTGGTTGCAAAATGGTCAATCGGGCCTGAACGAAGGATGAAGCAGTTTGACCACCCGGCAATGTTTCCTGAAGAACTGGTTGAGCGGTGTTTAAAATTATTCAGCTTTAAAGGAGACATCATCCTGGATCCCTTCAACGGGGCAGGGACAACAAGCTTTGTTGCATCAGGAACAGACCGTCATTATGTGGGGATTGATATATCACCAGAATACTGCGACAAGGCAAGGGAGAGGATTTTAAAGCGCTCTACGCCGTCAGACATCAAAGGAAAACTGAACGAAAGAACAGGTGGCGGCGTTAAGTCCGTACCCTTAAAAGTCCCAGGGCGAAGAGGACGCCCGCCAAAAGCACAGGTATTGAAAGTGGAGCCTTCCCAGCATAACCTTGATCGTTTTTATTCTGATGATCCATAAGAGCCTGTGTGGCATAATGGTAATTTGACAATGCCTCCGGGTTTGAAGGATCTATTAAGAGGGCCTGCTTGGAGGCTAACTTTTCTTCTTCAAATTCACCAAGGCCTCCATGGGAGGTTCCTTTCAAAACCCATGCCTCCACAAGAGATGAATCCTTTTCCAGTGCAAAGTCTGCTGCATCAAGTGCTTTCTGGTATTGTCCGGTCTCGATATATAATGAAGCCATGGCGGCCAGGATATAGGGATTATCCTTGTGGTTTTGTTCTGCCTTTTTTAGCAGTACTTCAGCTTCATCATAATCACCCTTTCTGGATAAAAGCCCGGCCTTTGTAATCTGTGCAAGATAAAAGTCTGGCTTTATCTGAAGAGATTTATCAACCAGCACAAGCGCCTCTTCATAAGATCCATTTT
>JAAYPD010000014.1 GCA_012520015.1 Methanomicrobiales archaeon | reverse complement strand
TGTCCGAGCTTGAAGACAAAATTGCGCATCAATCGCGCAAAGTGATAACCCGCCGGATGCATCATCGGAAAAAATACTGTTATGAAGGTGCAGAGATAGAATTTGTCCGGCCCAGGCATAACTCAGACTTTTGTAAACATTGTACACGCATGCGGGTGACCTCTGACGGAAAGCTCAAACCATGCCTGCTGAGAGATGATAACCTGGTGGATATCAGGGGTAAACGAGGTGAAGAACTGTTAAAACTCTTCCTTGCTGCAGCAAAGAAGAGAGAACCATATAACCGTTAACCATGCGGAAATGGTTATGGTTTGAACACCAATCTTTTGATCATGCTTGAGAATAACGAATATGAAAGGGTTTTAAAAACCTTATACGAAAAATCACTGATACTGGAAAATTTATCCGATTTTCATCCGGATCTCAGCTTTTGGTACTTTGATGCCATGGCGCACCTTGATTACACGATCTCCCTGTTTGCCTACAATGCAGATTCACCAAGGAACATGCTCTCGCGTGAATACCTTAAGTATCGTAAAGATCAGTCCATGGAGGGAAACCTGGGTAAATTTGACGGATTTATGAACTGGCTCAGGGAGAACCACCCGGAAGAATATGAAAAGTTCCCCCTGTTTATTCAGAAAATACATGATCCATCAGACATGGCATCGTACCGGTCGTTCAGGATCGTGCTTGACCCAAATGACAAAAAACCTACATCTCCAGCTGTGTTAAATGTCATGATTGATGAGATCTTTGACAAGGCATACCTGGCCTCAATTTATAATGGATCTCCAGTTGCACGGATGTATGACCAGTACATGAAATCATGCTGAACAAGGAGACATGGTGATGGACCCAGCCAGTCTCTGTTCTGAGCTTGTGAAGATCCCATCAGAAAACCCTCCGGGATATACTGACGAGGTCATTGCTTACCTGCAGGATATCTGCACAGGAATCGGTATTGAGACGGAGGTTTTAAAGAAAGGACGAAAACACAATCTCTTATCAAGGAACATGCAGAACCAGACTCTTTTATGTGGTCATGTGGATGTTGTCCCGGCTCTTCCGGAGGGCTGGACCTATCCTCCCTTCTCAGGCAGGAATGATGGTTTAAGAATCCATGGAAGAGGAGCTACTGACATGAAAGGGGGATGTGCCGCTCTGCTGTGTGCCCTGGAAAAAGTGCTAAACGATGGAATTGATCCGGCCGTCGATATCGCTTTTGTATGTGATGAAGAAGGGAATGGTGATTTCGGAATGGAGTACCTGATAAGTAAAGGGTACCTTCACCCGGATGCCTGCCTGATAGCAGAGCCAACTCCAGGCCTGTCACCAGTCATTGGAGAGAAGGGCATAGTAAGGCTTCACGTCACCTTTACCGGTGATGCCGGCCACTCGTCACTTTACCCGGTTGTTGGCAGATCTGCAATAGTCCAGGCATGTTCATTTCTTGAATACTGCGTAAAGGTTCATCAGATGACCTGGCCACAGGATCCACTTGTATCTGAAGTGATTGAAAATACAACCAGCTCACTATCATCTCTCCTGTCTATTCCAAGGGAACTGGCTGCAAACCTGTTAAACCGCGTCTCTTACAATCCGGGTCACATATCAGGAGGGGAACGGATCAATGTCATATCGCAAAAATGTGAACTTGACCTTGACATGAGGATCCCCTGGGGATGTGATATCCCAAACCTCATTGAGATGTTAAAGTCACACGCCCCGGGGGGCACGATAGAAGTTATTGAAAGTGTAGCTCCCACCATAAGCACTCCAGGCAGAATTTGCAACCTTCTAAGTGAAGGTATTGAGATGGTTCACGGAGAAAAAGCAAAACCCGGGGTAACACAGGCTGCAAGTGATGCACGTCATATAAGGGCCATCGGAGCGGAGGTAATCAACTATGGACCTGGAGACCTGTCCCTGCTTCATTCTGTTGATGAGAGCGTTCCGATTAAGATGCTTAACCAGTGCATGGACGTATACGTTCATGTCCTTTCTCACCTTAACAGTTCCTGAACAGCTCAAGTCGTTCCCTGGCATGGTGGTAATCAGGATCAATCTCCAGTGTCCTGGTGTACCATATCGCCGCATCGTCCTGCTTTCCCTGTTCTTCATATGTATGACCGATATTGTATGCAGCATCAGGATATTCAGGACTAATCTCCAGTATCTCCAGGTAAACAGAGACGGCCTCATCAAACCGGCGAAGAGCGGCCAGTGCATTTCCCATGTTCAACATGGTCAGGATATGATCTGGCCGGTCATAAAGGACCTTTTCATAATACTCAAGTGCCTCTTCATACCTTTCCATCGACTGTAGTGTGTTTGCAAGGTTGTATCTTGCCTCAAGGGAATCAGGCTCACGTTCCAGGGCTTTAAGGTACATCTGCTCAGCCTCAGGGTAGAATCCAAGGTTCTGAAGTGCAAGCCCTTTATTATTCCAGTATACGGCAGGCCCGGGGTCTATCTCAAGGACTTTTTCATAGCAGTCAAGGGATCTTTCATGTTCGCCCATCATCCCCAGGGCTACTCCTTTCAGGTTCCATAATGCAGGGTTCTCCTGATTGTCCTTCATCAGCTTTTCAAGGGATTTTAAGGCCTTTTCAGGCCTGCCCCTCTGAATATCCCGAATAACCGTTGCAGCGGTATAGGCTTTTTTTGCATTCATGAATTTCTGACCAGCCAACACCGTGTATAGATAAGATACACGGCTGCATTGATGATAATAATGAGCAGTGCAAGCCCAAGGACGATACCAACAGGTCCTGACAAAGCCTTTTTCATACCTCCGGCAATACTTCCTGGAAGTGTTAAAAGTCCAGGTTCTTTTCTTATGATATCTTCTGCCTGTGGCTCACCCACATCCTTCTGCGCCATATCCTGAACGGGCTGCATCGTATCAACAGGTTCGGGTATATCATGTTGCACCGGTCCTGCCTGGACGGGATCGGCTGACCCGGGCTCTGTTAAAAGTCCGGATATATTCTGTGTATTATTTTCATCCTGGTAATATTGTGCAGGATGAGGGGGTGAAAGAAGTTCTGGTTCGTGTATTACCTGCTCTTCCGAGGAATAAGCTGGATATTCCGTCACCTGTGGTTCTCCTGCAACAGGCGGAAGATCTGGAATACCAGGCATAGTAGTCTCATTTGAACCAGCGAATGAGCTCTTTTTCTCTAAAAACAGGGCATAAATTGCAGCTTCATGTATCGCCCCGCTTACTTCTCCGGTAAAGTGGTTAGACCTGGTCCGCACCTGTTCCCAGGATGCAGTCTGGGGTAGATACTTGAAAACCTGTGGGTTTAATGCCATTGTGTCAGAAATCCGTTCAAGAGGTATATGAATGGAAAGCACACCTTCAGGGTTAAAGTAAGTCCGTTCCGGAGTGATCTCATAGGCATACCCGGAAAAGGTAAGCGACAGGTTCAGGTCAGCAGGCGCCAAATCGGAGATCGATTTTGACATAATAAAAACCTGTTGCAGGAACTGGCCTGAAGGAGAGAAGAGAAGGGTGTTTTTATCAAATGAAACAGCAGCCATTCCGTCATCAGATGTGAATTTTTCATCCCTGTCAAGTCCGTACTGTATTGATGGATCCGAAACTGAATGCCTTTCATCATGAGCCTCGGTGTAATTATCCATCTGCTGACCGACGGGTGATGGACCCTCAGTCAGTACAGGCATGGGAGTTGAGACAGGAACTGACATCAACCCGATTTGCTTGCCGGTAAAAAGATTAAGCTGCTGTGATGCACCAGGCTCAAAGAGAATGGACTCCGATGCAGGTACACCATTTACCTGGAATGTAACTACCAGATCTCCAGACTGGAACTCATTTTCCGATACATTTACCTTCAGCCTTGGGTCAAAAAGTCCCGGCCCTCCGAAAAATCCGTCTACATCGGTGACAATAAAACCTTTTGGAACATCCTGGATAAAAGCCGTGATGGTGGTCCCTGCAGGGGCTGGCATTCCGTCAATCAGAACATTTCCGAAATATTCAGCCGGAAGAGGGGGGACTGCCTGGACAGGCTGAACAGATAAAATTATAATGGTAAGTATGAACAGGAAAAGACAGTGCTTGTTCGATCTCATGCTGGTACCTGATTTGTATTCAGATAACATGAATCAATTCCAGCTGGGGATAGAACAAAACCGGCCTCACAAAGAAAACTTATTTATATGTTCTCGAGAACCTCGTAGCAATGAAGGTGGCTGCAGAGAGAATTACCGTCCTGGCAGTGGACGATGAAATAGAAATTCTTGGAATAATCAGTCAGTACCTCTCCGAAGATGAGAATTTTTCCGTTATCGGAGCAAGCTCCGTGGCTGAAGCGCTGGAGATAATGACTCACCATGATATCTCTGCTGTTGTTTCGGATTACCAGATGCCAGGAACAAATGGTATTGAGTTTCTATCTCTTTTAAGAGAGCAGGGGAATACGGTCCCCTTTATCCTTTTTACAGGGAAGGGATGTGAAGAGGTAGTTATCCAGGCATTAAACCTTGGTGCAGATTTTTACATAGTTAAAGGAGAGGAGCCTGCCCTTCAGTTTCAATTGTTAAAAATGCAGATCCTCTCCCAGATTGAGAAAAAGAAATCTGATGAAGCCCTTGTAATAAGCCTTAAGGAAAACCGCCAGATGTTGTCACAATTACAGGCAACCCTTGAGGCTACCGAGGAGGGTATACTGGTAACTGACAGGGAAGGGTTTATCCAAAACTTCAATAAAAAATTCTTACACCTGTGGAACCTCTCTTCAGAAGATATTCAAAATATCCATATTGATACATTCTTAAACAGGTTCTCCCATGAAATTTCAGACCCACTCATCATATCAGAGATTGCTAAGACCGGGGATGAGCCACGATCCCTTAGAAGACATACCCTTCATTGTCCTGACGGAAAAGTGATCGAGATATTTATTCTCCCCCAGCAATGTGACAGACATATTATCGGGACAGTATACAGCTTTCGTGATGTAACCTCCAGGGTCAGGGCAGAGACTCAGCTGCAGGAGAGCCGGGAACGATTTAGGATACTCTTTGAACATTCCCCTGTAGGTCATATGGCCATCAGCCCTGATGGGAAGATTGCCGAGGTAAACAAAGCCTGGCTTACCTTGGTTAAAAAAACACGTGAAAATGTAATTAACCAGTCGTTTGACAATATTATTGCCGATGAATCCAAACCACGCTTCTTTGCCTGCCTGAAAGAGATTCTCAAGTCAGCCCAGAAACACAGCCTTGAACTGGTGCTGGTTACCGGAGAAGGGGAACCAATAACTGTTCTTGTTGACGGGAGCGCAATAAGGGACAGTAATGGCACGATAACTCATATACAATGTATATTAAGGGATATTACCAGCCAAAGAAAAACGGAGAAGAAACTTCGATGGACAGAATCCCTGCTTGCCGAGATAGTCCGGATGCTGCCTTTTGGAATATGTATCACGAAAGGTGAAGATCTTGAAATATCCTATCATAACAGGCACTTTCTGGATATCTGGGGCACAGATGTATTTTCCAGAATACCGGGGACTGGAGGCCCCACAACACTCAGAGATTTTTTTTCTGCATCAAACGATCTCGTAGAACATCCAATATATTCATGGAATCCTGATGTTTGTAAAAACCCGGATATCTCCTGCAGGGATATTGAACTTCCTGGAAAGCGTGTTATCAGGGGATTTAGCAGGCAACTTCCTGGAGAAAAGAAGGAAAATCGTGTTCTCTGGGCTTTTGAAGACATAACAAAGTTCAGAAACCAGGAAGAAGAGATTCGCAGGTACGCACGGAAAATTGAAGTCCTCAGCAGGGTTATCTCTCTCTCTGGCAGGGCCGGTTCAGTTACTCATCTTTGTGAGCTCTCACTTTCAGCCCTCATCTCGGTTTTACATTTTGAAGGAGGTGCATTTTATCTTCTTCCTGACGAACTTGAAAACCCGGTTATGGTTGCAAACTCAGGGCTTTCGCAGGAGTTTGTAAATGAAACAACCAAAATTAACCCTGATGACTATGCATTCCTCTATTCAGAAGGAAAGCCACTTTTTACCAACAATCTCTCATATATCATGCCAGAATTCGCCAGTAAGTGGGGAATTTCAGGATCTGCATTTATTCCTGTATTGTCCGGTGAAAAGATCACAGGTTCGATTCACCTGGTAAGTAGCAGACCAGCCCTTGTCTCTATTGAAGAGCAGGAGGTACTGCTTGGGATTGGAAGAGAGATAGGAAATGGATTCCAACGTCTTAATGATCAGAAACAACTGAACGAAGAGAGGAGAAATCTTGAGAATCTGGTTCAGTCAATTAAAGAACTGGTTATCGTAATCGACGCTTCGACCTCAACCATTCT
>JAAYPD010000206.1 GCA_012520015.1 Methanomicrobiales archaeon | reverse complement strand
CCTGATAACCTTCGTGATGCTGTAGAGCAGGCTGAAACAGCAACCGCTCATTATGACAACTTCTATCTTAACATGGCCCTTGCTTATGGCGGGCGAAATGAGATGCTCCGGACAACGGCAAAGATCCTGGACGATGTAAGAGAGAAAAAGATAACAAAGGATGATATTACACCCGAACTCTTCGAAGAAAATTTATACGGAAATAATGTCACTATTCCTCCGGTAGATCTCATAATCAGAACCGGTAACGAGTGCCGAACTTCCAACTTTCTTCCATGGCTTGCAAACGGACATGAATCGGCAGTTTATTTCTGTGCTCCATACTGGCCGATGTTTAGAAAGATTGACATGCTCCGTGCCATCAGGGTATATTCTGAACGCCAGGAGATGAAGAAAAAACTATCGTGCTGACTTCAGGCACCAAATCTCCGGTTCCTTGACTGAAAATCCCTAAACGCGCGTATGAGATCGGTTTTTCTAATTTTTTCCCAGTTCAGGTCCAGGAAGAAGAGCTCTGAGTACACCGACTGCCAGATAAGAAAGTCAACCAGGTGCGCACCCCCGGTTTTAATAACACAGTCAGGGGTGTGTGAAAAAGTCAGGTACCTTTCAAGAACTTCGTTTGTCAGGTCTTCAGGCCTTATATTATCGTCCACCATGGACCGGATTGCATCTGAAATTTCTTCCCGCCCCGACTTCCCAATGGCAATGGTAACTGGAATTCCTGTTCCAAATGTCTCTGTTTTTTCTTTATAATGCAGATGGACTTTTACTATATCAGAGAGGTTGTAGATATCCGTGATAATTGAAGGCTGATTTTCCGGGCAAAGAGTGCTGATGTGGATGATGATCTCACTGATCCCGGAGTTTTTACTGGAATTTTTCTGTACCTTTTCAGATATCTCAAGACACCAGGAGATGATGCGCCTTATCTGAGCGGGGTCATCTTTAATTTCAGCATCGGATATCATAAAGCAGATGACCTGAGGAATACTATCAAGATTGCGAAGAAGGTGCCATTCATACAATTTATATATCATAGATCCTCTTGTCTGCTACAGGAAGTAACAATTTATATGATTATTTATGAGTATTTAGTTCTCATATTATACATAGGAATACTCCGGAATTTTATCTTTCTTCCGGAATAGCTGGCCTTATAACTTTTCCATGATAACTATAAAAGGATTGGATATGGTGAAAAAATCAGATGAATACCCTGAAGATATCATTGGGTTAATATGATAGCAAAACCATTTTTTAAACACCGATGTATAAGTATCTGACTGGTATCGATCTGATAGATCAGAAGGGTGGTGTTAATCCGGGAACCAATATCCTGGTTTTATCTCCTTCGTTCTGCGGCGGGGAGATGGTTGCATCATACCTGGCCAGGCCAAGAAAAAAAGAATACATGATCGTTATCGCAACTGAAACCCAGTCTGAAGATCTCATTGACTTTTTTTCTGAAAACGGGTTTGATACCGATTATATTGGAATTATTGATGCCATCACCCGGACCTCATTTACTACCATAGAAGATACTCAAAAGATAAAATACGTGGGCAGTCCGAGCGATCTTACCGGAATGGATATAAAATTCTCCCAGCTGACTGAGGAGATAATGAAAGGTGACTTCACAAGTGATCCCGATCAGCTATTTCCGACCCCTATACGGTATTGTATTCTCTCCCTGACCTCAATGCTGATGTTTAGAAAGATTGACACAATATACCAGTTCCTCCATGTGGTTACTTCCAAGTTAAAGAAAATAGGTTCTATAGGTGTTTTTTTACTGAACAGTGAATCATTTGATCAAAAGAGCATGGCGATTGTCAAACAACTGATGAACATTGTTATTGAGCTTAGGGAAGGTGAAAATGGGAAAGAGATCCGTCTCCAGGGGGCTATGGGCCTTTCCATGAACTGGACTCCGTTCTCTTTTGAATATGGAATAATGATAATTAAGAAATAATATCCAATATCCAATAATATCCAGAATACCCATGCTGATTTTTGCCGGTCTTGGTCTTTATGACCTGGACGATATCTCAATAAAAGGATTTAATGCAATAAAGGAAGCTGATCTTGTCTTTTTAGAGGCCTATACCTCAATACTGTCCGGTACAACTCCTGAGGAGATGCGCAAGAGATATGGAAAAGAGATTATCATATTAAAACGCCAGGATGTTGAACAGGAACCTGAACCAATTCTGGATGCAGCAGAGAAAGGGAATGTGGTTTTTTTGACCGGAGGGGATCCGATGGTTTCTACTACCCATGCAGACCTTCGTATCAGGGCAAAAGAGCGCGGCATCCAGACAAGGATAATCCATGGTTCTTCCATTGTAAGCGCCGTATGTGGTCTTACCGGTCTGCAAAATTATCGTTTTGGGAAATCCTGTTCGATCCCGTATCCTTCTCATAACTGGTTTCCAAAAACACCGCTGGATACCATCCTCTCAAATTTAAAACAGAATCTGCACACCCTTGTATATCTTGACATCCAGGAAAACCGGTTTATGTCCGTCCGTGAAGGTATTGAAATTCTTGAAAGACTGATGGATGGTTCATCTGAGTCCATCCCTTTATACGTGGGGGTGGCCAGGGCTGGTTCAGACATGCCGGTAGTTGTTGCAGGGACTGGTGAAAGACTTAAAAGTATTGATTTTGGTCCTCCATTGCACATTATCGTGGTTCCTGCAAGACTTCATGAGATTGAAGAAGAGTACCTGAAGGACTTTGCCGGGTATGTTAATCAGTGATCTTCATTTATTTTTAGAAAGTTGTGTAAGTGGTATTATTCTTCAGAATCGTCGCGGTTCACCATATCATCTGCTTGGTGCTGATATCCTGCAGATGGTTCAGTCTTATCTTAAGGACTCAGAGTTCTTCCTTGGTAAAGGGGATATTGTAAACCAGTTTGCATCACTTGTTTATGCATTCGGATGGCTGGATGCAGGGTCATATCTTGGCTTATATCATTCTTCTTCTGATCCTGAATGTCTCGAAAGAATAGTTTTTCCTAGCGAATATGACAGGGAACACCTTGTTTTAAAAACCGATAAATACCTCATCATGCTTGGCAATGCTATTCTATCAGTATCTGTTTTTCCCTGCTCAGGCTCACCCCTTGCCCCTGCAGCTGACAAATGTCTTTCCATGGCGAAAGACTCCCACTCATGCGCTGAAGAGTTAATCGGAGAAAAACAATATGTTTCAGCCCTGGGGCATCTCTGCTATGGTTATGGATGGCTTGACACTGCGGTTCGTGCCGGGCTTATGAAAGTCCACTCAAATTTTGATCTCTTTACTACGGAATTTTAATGTCGTCTTGAACTTAATTCATCCCAGACAGACTGTAAAGGAAGATCAGATCTCTTAAGGGCAAGTAGGAGGTGGAAGATCAGATCTGCTGCCTCTTCTGATATCCTTTTCTTATCACCGTTTTTTACTGCGATGACAAATTCTGTGCATTCCTCACCCACCTTTTCAAGGGTTTTATCAACCCCTTTTTTATGCGTAAGAATACTTGTGGTATAAGATGTTTCAGATGGATGAATGGCCCTGTCTTCGATAACTTCCCAGATTTCGTCCAGGATCTCTGCTTTTTTCAAGCTACACCTTCTTCAGGGAATACTTCGCCGACCTCATATCCGTAGAAACGCCGTATGAGAAGCCTGGCTTTTTCAATGGTGCAGCCTCCTTTGCCGATCGCTATTCCAACATCATTTTTGTCAGATACAAAGACATTCATCTTTTTCGACTGGTCATCACAGGCATACCGTACCACCTGTGCAGGCTTGAAGATATTTGTCAGAAGCATAAGAAGGTCTTCGGCGAACTCTACCATCTCCACTTTTCTTCCGGTTACTCCCTGAAGACGTCTGATATTATCGCCCTTTTTTCCAATGGCATAACCCATGTCTCCAGCCTTTATTACATAAATAATGCGATCAAATTTGTCATCAATTAAACAGTCAAGGGCTGTTGATTTTGTGAGAATTCTGAGTTCTTCAATATATCTTCGCTCTTTAAATCCAAGGTTTCTTTCCATAGATGATTCAGACTCCGTATTCGCAATCTATTGCATTCGATTTTAGTATATAGCAAAACCCTCTGCATTAATACAAATAGTTTGCTTGT